>CANQGA010000036.1 GCA_947600145.1 uncultured Lachnospiraceae bacterium
GGGAATAGGGCCGGTTCCGGTCCTCGGTGATGTTATGTTCGACGTTCGGCGCGCCCCAGCCGGTGCAGCAGTTCATCAGCGACGAGCATTGGCTGTCGTCGTAGGTAGTGGCGGAAACCGCCGCCGGGAAATGGTAGATTCCCCGCGACTGAATCGTCGACGCGGTCTCCGAACCGTAGATCACCCAGTCCGGATGTTCCGCGTGATGGCGGTCGTAAATGCTTTCCAGATAATTATAGCCCACAGCGCCCAGATGCGCCGCGCAGTTCTGCGCGCCCTGCCAGCGCATATGGTTGGAACCGATCGTGACCGGATGCGCGTTCTTATAATCATGGATCCGGACGCACCGGATCAGCTCTTTGGTCAGTTCCTCGCCCCGCGGGATATCGTTGGTGTCGCCGATCTCATTGCCGATGCTCCACATGATGATGCCCGCCCGGTTCCGGTCGCGCCGGATCCAGCTTGCCACATCGCGCTCATGCCAATCGTCAAAGAAACGCGCGTAGTCGAATTCCGTCTTTCGATCCTGCCACATATCAAAGGCCTCGCTGTCCACCAGGAATCCCATCTCGTCGCACAGATCCATGAATCCCGGCGCCGGCGGATTGTGGGAGGTCCGGATAGCATTGACGCCCATTTCCTTCAGCTTCGTAAGCTGCCGCCTCGCCGCGTTTATGTTGAAGGCGGAGCCCAGAGCGCCCTGGTCGTGGTGCATGCAGACGCCGTTCAGCTTCCTGTTTCTGCCGTTTAAGAAGAAACCCTTTTCACTGTCGAAACGGCAGGATTTGAAGCCGACGCGCTCGGATCTTTGGTCGGCGGATTCATTTTCAATGAACAGCTCCGTCAGAAGAGAATACAGGTATGGATGCTCGGGGCTCCAGAGTTCAGGGTTCAGGACGTCAAAGCCCTGCGTTACTTTGGCAGTGCCGGCCGGTACCGCGGTCTCCGCGGACGCCGCGGCGGTTCCGTCCGCATCAAAAAGAGTATGCCGCACGACGCAGTCCTGCGCCGCGCAGATCTCCGTGTCGATCTCCATGTGCCAGCTGCCGCTTTCGGGGCGGCCGGCGTCCATGCTCCGGCTGTTTTCCGCGCTCCAGCCGCCTTCGGGGCGGCTCACGACATAGGTTCCGTCCTCAACAATATAATTCTTTCCGGTTTCGCGCAGCCATACATCCCTGAAGATCCCCGCGCCGGAATACCAGCGGGTATTGATATTCTGATATCTCACGCGGACCTTAATTTCATTTTCTCCCTCCCGCAGCGCAAGCGGGACATCGAAGGTCGTATAGCCGTATTTCCATTCGAAGATCCGATCTCCGTTCAGATACACCTCGCTGTCCATATAGACGCCCTCAAAGCGCAGGGTATAGATCTTCCCGGCAGTGCCTTCGGCACAGAACGTCTTTTTATACCATCCGTCGGATGTCCGGTAAAGATCGTCCACATGCCAGATCTGCCAGTCGTGGGGAATGTCTACCGGCTTGTAATCGCTTTCTTCGGGGAGCTCCCCGAGGGGCATTTCGGCAAAAAGCCAGCCGTCGTTAAATAATTTTTTCATATCGTTTTCCTCATAAAAATCCTATTGGTAACGCCTTCCATTATACTCTAAACGGAGGCGGCAGCGCAACCGTTTTATACCAAAATCCTATACTGTTTCCGCCAGACCGCGGATACGGGGCTGGAACTGGAGCTATTAGAAGAATATTTCTTTGTACCGCTTGACATCATGAAAAAAATCCTTCAAAATAGAGGTATCAAAAACAGGCTGGACGCATGGCTGGCGTTCCTTGCGCTGGATGATCCCGAATGGATCGAAGCGGTAATCGAGGCATATCCGGAATTCAGGTCCATGTACGAGGAAGTATACGAGATGTGCCGCAACTTGGAGAGGGTGATGGAGATGTATTCGAAGGAACTTCAGGAACTGGACCGCAACACGGTGCAGTACATGATCGACGAGATGCAGGAGACGATCAACCGGAAAGATGCGCAGTTAAGCCAAAAGAATGCGATAATAGAAGATCAGGCAGAACAACTGGCACAGTTTAAGCAGATGCTGGAGGATCAAAACCGTCAGCTTCAGGTACTTTTATCTCAGACAAATCAGGGAAAAGAATAATCCGTCAGAGATCGTGCAGATCGGTCTTTTCCCGACGCTATTAAACGGAAAGAGCGCCGCCGGCGCTCTTTCCGCTATATGACCTTTTCTAATTCTCCCCGCTCTTCCAGTCCGGCAGCTCATCCAGGGTGATGACCCGCTCGTGGTTGTAGACCTTCTGAACCATATATTCCTCTGTATATTTGTTGGACAGTCTGTGGTAGCCGTTGTCGGCCATAAACTCGCCGCTCCAGGTGCAGAACCACAGCCACGGCGCCTCATCACGCCAGGCCAGGTCCGGGTCGAAAAGGCAGCCGTTCTCCGAGAGAGCCACCATCTTAGCGCTTTGTGGATAATGGTCGGGATACTCGACGGCCTCCGCGAATTTTCCGCTCTGGGAGGAATAGACGAAATTGCCCGGATAAATGTCCTCGCCGATAATGTCCACATACTCGTCGCCGGGATACCAGTCGGCGGACTGGTCGTTCCAGACCCAGATCAGATTGTTGAGGCCGTGGACATTGGTCAGCCGGTCTTACTTCATGTTCGCCGTCAAAGCGTCCAACGCATCCTGCATCTGCTGCTTGTAAGACTCAACAGCCTGGGATACGCTCATTTCCCTGTTCACGATAACCTTATGGAACACTTCGTCCACCGGACTGCCAGACACGGACTTGAACATATCGCTGCCTGCCTTATAGCCCTCGGTGTAGCCGAGTTCAAGCTGAGCATCATCCACAAATCTGTACTCAAACCACGCCGGATCGTCACGGTATGTGGTGTCGCCGTAGAACCAGTTATTCAGCTCTTCAAAAATCTCATAAACAATCGTCGCATCTTCCACGCCCACCGGGATGAAATAACAGTTATGGATCTCCATAGGAGTCATGGAACCGTCGCCGCTGGGACCTATGGGAGCCGGGCAGACGCGGACCTCGTAGTCGGTGTCATGATCATTCAGCTGATAGCAGTCCACAAACGCAAACGCCACTTTATTCAGGAACAGTGCGTTCAGATCATCGTCCCATTCGTCTGTGTAAGGTCTCGCCGTGCCGTTCACATTGTACAGACTGTCGATGAAGTTAAGCGTCTCAACCGTTTTTGGATCGCTTAAGCCTTCGGTAGCGGAGCCGGCGATTATCGCGTTGTTGGAGGCCAGGAATCCCTCCAGGGTCAGCGTATAGGCGTCACCGTACCCATAGATATCTATGTTGCCGTCGCCGTCAGTATCGCGGGTCAGCTGCGAACAGTATTCCGCGAACTTGTCCCAAGTCCATTCGCCTCTTGCCGCCAGATCTTCCGGAGCCTCCAGCCCCAGCTCATCCAGCATGTCTGCATTGTAGGCCAGATAGCAGGCGCCAATAGGAATCGTGGTGCTGGTATAGAACAGATAGTCATCATTGCCCAACAGCGGAAATCTGGTGAAGACTGTCTGATCTGTCAGGATATCCGAATCCGCGGGAGCAACCTCGGACAGCTTCTGCGCATAGCCGTTGGCTACCGGGGCAATCCCGAACTGCAGATCGGTCAAATAGATGTCGCAATCGGGCGTTCCGCTAGTAACGGACGTATTAATGCTGCTGATGATGCCGTCCCAACCCAGATTCACATAGTCGATCTTAACATTCCATTTGTCCTCTACGGCACGTACCGCGTCCAATTGCATCTGCGCGGTCTCCGAGTTGTCATAGGTACCGCCTGCCGCCGTGATGTCTTCCAGGGTCTGATACTCGCTGTCATAGAAGATGTCCCACCAGAGACCGATCCTGATGGTCCTTCCTCCCATGTCCTTGGCCTCGTAATCACTTAAGGCTCCGGCCAACGCCCCCCCATTTTCCTCTCCAGACGTTTCTGCGACAGTCGTTTCCGTATCTGCCGCGGCAGTCGTCTCAATTGCCGCGGTCGTCTCTGTGCCGCCGGCCGCGGCTGTCGTCGTTGTGGATGTACTGCCGCCGCAGGCTGCCAGAGAAACTGCCACGGCTACCGCCATCAGAATGGATTCGATCCTTCCTAGCGTCCTTTTCTTCATAGCTTTTGTTACCTCCTCCTGCAATAGAGTTAATTTATTGTTACCTTATTTGTCCGGTCAAGTGGCCTAGAACGCGTTTATTATACATCAAATTTGGATTCTTTTATCCGGCATTATTGATATTTGTTCTACTTTATTGATTTGTCAGTGTTTTTTGTGTTTTTCACAAATTATCTGCTATTTATTTGTGCAATCTTGCTAAAAAGAATAGGTTCTCCTGCCATAACAGGTATCCCAGAGATCGGGACAACGGTTATCCAGCCAATTGCACGGCACAGCTTCCCTCTCCGTTTTCACAAAAATGCGAAACGCCTTTTTTATGTATCGTTTTTGATCTTCTGTCGCTGTCGACGGATCGATGGAGACAAACATTGTTGTGCCACTGTGTGCTAACAGCGACAGCCACTCTCTATTCCTACTCCAGTCAATCGCGTCCGTAATCCCCGCACAGTCTGCATCCACCGCATAAAATGTTCCATACTGCGGCATTCGGAATGCAAGCGTATTGATTCCCATTTTTCTGGTTCTCTCCCAGTCTTTTCCGCTTGTGTCATCGCCGGTTCTCTGCATTTCAAAAATACCCGCAGCCAGATGGGAAAATGTATTGCAGCCGAGAATCAGCGCTTTATCTCCCGCGCCCTTTCTGATCGCCGTATAAAGGGTTTTTACAATTTCCGCAGCGGTTCTCGAGGTGTCGTAAAAATGCCATCCTCGTTCTGTCGGCTCTTCCCCCATCTCAAACCCCCATTTCCCAAAGATATCAAAAGTAGTAAAATCATGCTTTATCAGTTCATATCCCCATTCGGCAATACCGCGCGTCATTTCTTCTATCCGATCCAGCACATAAGGATGGCTTGGATCCAGATAATGTACCTTACCTTCCGCTTTTTCCGGCCTCTGCAAAAAACATTCATCCGGATAGCTTTCATAAGTAGTGATCGGACGAAACCATATCCCCGGATGAATTCTCTTCTCTTTGATCTGATCTGCCAGCTTCTTCATATCCGGAAAAAGAGAGTTACCCCTATCCCATGGGCCGCCGGCGCAGGCAATCGCATGCATCGGCTGCCACCCGTCATCAATCACCATATATGGCCGTTCTTCCAGGCCGTTGGCAAGCTCTTCCAGAAGGGCAGCATCCTGCAGGATTTTTTCCGCAGAACTGCTTCCATACGCATAATACCAGTTATTGCTTCCATACACCTTGTTTTGAGGCATACGCGGCTTCCTGCACATCCGTCCACAAAAAATCTTTACCACGTCATAAGCAGATCTGTCGTTTTCATAGCCGGAACAGATGATATTTGCCACATGAAGCGTTCTCCCTCCCAGGCGCACCCCGCAGCCGCCATTTTTCACATCAAGGATCAGCCGCAGTGTATGCCCGTCCATTTTCCAGTAACACAACGCCGACGGACCGGTTTCCACTCCATAGCAGTATGTCATTTCCATGCCTAAGATTACAACATACCACGGCATCACTCTCTCCGGATCTATACCGCGCCATTCCAGCTCTCCATACCCTCTCTCCCAGGCATCCCCAAATATCTTCACGCCTCTTTCGACTTCATAATCCCATGCAAGCCTTACCCTGCATACTTCTGTGGTTTCTGCCCGCAGATATACCTGCATCTGCTTTTCACACTCTCTCAGTTCCAGACAGACATCGTTCAAATGGAACAGGCCATTTTCCCCCGTCAGGCTTACCTGATCCGTCTCTGTCTCCACCATAACCTCCGGCAGACGATTGATAATATTTCTTTCGCTTACGCTTTTCATACTTTTTTCCCAGCCCCGGTCACAAGCATTCTCCTCTTGTCTCTATCATTTTTTTGTACCAATATGCCGACTCTTTCCATATTCTCTGCTGACTTTTATAATCGACATAGATCAAACCGAACCGCTTCTGATATCCTTCATTCCATTCAAAATTATCCAGTAAAGACCAGTAGAAATATCCCCGTATATCAATGCCATCCTGAATCGCCCGGAAAATATGGCATAGATGGCGCTCAATATAATCGATTCTCTGATAGTCCCTGATCTTCCCGTCGCGCGCCGGCCAGTCCAGATTAGCCATTCCGTTTTCAGTAATAAGCATCGGCATCAGGTAACGCTCATACAGGAATTTTAACATATAATAAAGACCTTCCGGTTCAACTGGCCACCCCACGGCATTTTCCGCATAGCCGGGATCGGTTTTTCCTGAATATCTCGATGCATGATAATAATTGAAGCCGAAAAAATCCAGCGGCTGACAGATTAGCTCCATATCACCCTCTTTTATTTCCGGAATCCATTCCCTGAACGCATCCATTCCGTCTTCCGGATAACGACCATGATATACCGGTTCGGTCCACCACGGAGTACACCATATCCCGTCTTCCCGGCAGCAGGAGAACATTCTTTCCTTTGCCTTCCTGATATCCTCCGGCGAGGAACTGTCCGGCATGATATAATTCAGTGCCGGCGCAAATCCGATCTCCGATTTTGACCTGGAATAAGCACGGATCGACTGCACAGCTTTGCCATGCGCGCGCAGCAGATTGTGCGCCGCAGCAAATACGCCGCGCTTCCCGACGCACATTCCAGGGGCATGGATTCCTTCCTCATATCCCAATTTTGCAAAACACTGCGGTTCATTTATTGTAATCCAGTGCTCTACCCTGTCTGAGAGGGATCTTGTCACAATCCCGGCATATTCGCCGAACCACTCCGCACTCTCCCTGTTCAGCCATCCGCCTTTATTCATCAGCGCCTCCGGATAGTCCCAATGAAACAAAGTAATGTATGGCGTAATATCATTTTTCAGCAGTTCGTCTACCAGCCTGTTGTAGAATTCCAGTCCTTTCGGATTAACCCGCCCGATTCCCTCCGGCATGACTCTTGTCCAGCTTATGGAAAAGCGATACGCCTTTAGGCCTATCTTCTTCATGATCTGTATATCTTCCCTGTAACGATTATAATGATCACAGGCCACATCCCCGTTATGTCCGCTGCGTACATTCTGACGCTGTCTGGTCCAGACATCCCAGATCGATTCTCCCTTTCCGTCCGCACTGACATTTCCCTCTATCTGATAAGCGGACGTCGCCGTTCCCCATATAAAATCTTCTCTGAATTTCATACACCCTGCCTCACTCTCAAACTGCCTGCTGTCCAAACTAAAATATCAGTACAAAAAACAATACTGCCATTTCCGGCAGTACTATTTTAACGGTTTCCATATTTTATTTCTCATGATATATTAATATTTTTAATACTATATTGATGCTGAGTGTTCATTTTGGAACTGTTTTGGCGTACAGTGATATACTTTCTCGAACACTTTATAAAAATAGCTCAAATTATTGAAACCGCAGCTGTAACATACGTCCAGTATATTGCTGTTTTTTTCCAGCAATAACGCCGCGCCATGGTTGACTCTTTTCATATTAATAAATTCTGTCGGAGTCATCTCAAAATATCTTTTGAATTCTCTGTTAAGATGCTCCTGCGACACTTCAGACAACTGCAGCATTCTGCTTAGGCCCTCTAGATAGTTTTGAGGACGGCTCATTTCTTTCACGAGTTCCGACAGCCAGACGGGAAGTGTTTTTTCCTGCCGTTCTTCCGTATGTATTATCTTGTAAAGCAGATCCGGCAAAATAGACTTAAAATATATCCTTCTGGTCTCCCCGCATCCTTTCTTTTTGATCGCGAATAATTTATCCACCATGTCCCAATGAGCCCTGCCTTCAAATACCACCTGCAAAGGCAGTTTCGGTTTCTCTAATTCATCCACGGATATCCCCATATATTCGCATGCCTGGGTAATCAGCGCGTTGTCTATCCCAATGGAAAGCAGTTCCATATCATAGTCATTAAGAAAGCTATACTGATGAACATCCCGCGGCCGTATAAGGACCATCGTTCCCTGGTTCAGCAGCATCGTCTGACCATTTATGTCATGTGTGGCCTTGCCCTTCAGCACATAGAAAAACTCAAAAAAGCTGTGTGTATGAAGCCGAAATGTTTCCCGGACACTCATCTGATGAAGGAAGCCTACGCCGCTTTTCTTTTCTTCTTCCGGCATGCTCAGACAAACAATGCTATTCCGTGGATTCTTCCATATTTCCATATGTTTTACCTATGTTTCTGTATAGTGTTTATTGTATTCTTATTTTACGCTTTACCTGTCAAAAACGCAAACGCAAAATGCATCAATATAGTGGAAGAATATGCTAAAATAAAAGAAGACTCCATGAAATAACTGCATTATGATAGAAAAAAATGCAAAGGGAGCTGTTCCATGCAACTAAATTTAGCCGATTACAATATCCTGCAGAATATAGTGCAGACCAAAGAAATCCAGGCAGTTCTGGATGAAGCCTCCCCCAAAAAAGGTACAGTGGTGGTGCCCGCGGGGATCTATATTACGGGAACATTGGACTTAAAAAACGCATCACTGTATCTGAAAAAAGGTGCCGTGTTAAAAGGCTCCGGCAGTTGGGATGACTATCGCTCCAACGGATTTCCGCACAACGAAATGCACGACTGCATCAGCCTGCTGTATTCCATTGGGCATGAAAACATCATGATAAGTGGGGAAGGAACCATCGATTTGAATGCGGATGCCTTTTATAATATGGACAGTCCTGTCATCCCACAGGATGGCCATGTATACAGCCAAGAGCAGGAGGCCCAATGTACAAGAAATTATGAACGCCGCCCCACCCAGCCGATTTTCTTCTATAACTGCAGGCATGTTACTATAAAGGATATTATCATAAAGAATGCTCCCTGCTGGACAATTTCCTTTCACAGTTCGGAAGATATCAGGGTTTCAGGACTTACCATAGACAACGATATGACGATTCCTAATAATGACGGTATGCATTTCTGTGGCTGCCGGAACGTGCTAATACACGATTGCAATATTGCGTCAGGCGACGATTGTATTGCCCTGTCAGGAATCACCGACTGGTACCGGCCCTGTGAAAACATTGTGATTACAAACTGTATCATGACTTCAGTATCCAAAGCAGTTTCCGTGGGATACATGCACAGCATCGTCAGAAATGTGACAGTTTCAAACTGTATCATCTATGAGGCGCAGCGGGGAATCGCCATTATGGCCTCAAAAGGAACAGGGCTGGTAGAGCATGTCCTGTTTGAAAATATCCGGATAGACACCAAAATACGTGCGGGATGCTGGTGGGGAAACGGAGAGCCCATATGCCTGGTAGGAATTTATCATAACTATGAAAATTATCGGGAGCCAACGCCGGAGAGGCAAATGGCGATAAACATCCGCAATATCAGTTTCTGCAATATCATCTGTACAGGTGAGAACGTGATTGGCGTGATTGGCAGCGGGGACAATATTCGTGATATCGAATTCAACAATATATATTTTGAGTGGAAAGACAGTGCCAACCGATATTTAAAAGGGGATAGATGTATCGATGTCAGCCCGTCTGAAGAAAAGGTGGAACTACCGGAGAATTTTACAGATTGCATCTATATTCGGGAAAGCAAAAACGTATGCACGAAGAACATTCATGTTGTATAGGGAACTGCCAAAAGCAATCCGTATGGAAAGAGCGCTGCCGGCGCTCTTTCCGTTTCCTAATACATCGTTCTCTAATTCTCCCTGCTCTTCCAGTCCGGAAGCTCATCCAAAGTGATAACACGCTCGTGATTGTAAACCTTCTGAACCATATATTCCTCTGCATATTTGTTGGACAGCCTGTGGTAGCCGTTATCGGCCATGAACTCGCCGCTCCAGGTGCAGAACCAGGCCCATGGTGCCTGGTCTCGCCAGGCCAGGTCCGGATCGAAGAGACAGCCGTTCTCCGAAAGCGGCAGCACAACCGTTCTTATGATAAAAAACCGTAAAGATAAAAACTTAGCTGGGTCTGTCAAGCGAAGCTTAGTCGGGTCTTGTAATTGCTCTGAGTATGTGCTATGATGGTCTTGCTTCGGAAGACATTCCGTCTTCCGTTATCATGAATCTGGTATCATGGCCGGGATCATTTGTTCTCCGGCGGATTCCACACAAATAAAACGCTGATCGCTATATTTTCTCATGCCGTGAAAGGGGGATATTCAGGAAATAACAGAATTTCAGCATCAGTCCCAAAAAGAAAGTAACAGAATCCGGGCATCAGTCCGGGAAACAACCGATGTGGGGCGTCAGCCCCGAAAGATAACAGATGTGGGGCATTAGCCCCGAATAAACATTCATTTTGGAGGAATTTACCATGTCAACTAAATTACAATCGTATTTCCCCATGATCCGCTCACGCGATGAGATCATGGGACTGATCCAGGGCACTCCCGCCCTGCTTGATGCTTTTCAATCCTGGAAATCCGAACAGCAGAAGGAATTCCTGGACTTCTGCAGCGGGGTTCGCGGCGTAAAGCTGCTCTATGATTCCTTTTTCAAAGCGATCATGGACCCGGAGCGGGATCCGGCCCGCTTGAGCGACCTGCTCTCTCTCCTGATGAACCGGAATGTCAGCGTCGTAGCCGTTCTTCCCCATGAAGGCGGCCGCGTCACTCCGGAGACTCTGGTGGTAATGGACATCATTGTCCGGCTGGAGGACGGCAGTCTCACCACGGTGGAGGTTCAAAAATATGGCTACGCCTTCCCAGGCCAGCGGGCCGCCTGCTACTCCGCGGATATGCTTCTCCGCCAATATAAAAAACTCCGCGACAGCTTCTCCCGGGAAAAGAAACAGATGAATTACCGGACGGTCAAGCCGGTATACACGATCGTCCTGTACGAGTCCAGTCCTTCGGAATTCCACAAGTACCCGGATACATACCTGCACCATTTCCGCCAGACCGCGGATACGGGGCTGGAACTGGAGCTTTTGGAGGAATATTTCTTCATACCGCTTGACATCATGAAGGAAATCCTTCAAAATAGAGGTATCAAAAGCAGGCTGGACGCGTGGCTGGCGTTCCTGGCTCTGGACGGGCCGGAATGGATCGAGGCGGTGATCGCGGCGTATCCGGAATTCCGGCCCATGTACGAAGAAGTATACGAGATGTGCCGCAACTTGGAGAGGGTGATGGAGATGTATTCGAAGGAGCTTCAGGAACTGGACCGCAACACGGTGCAGTACATGATCGACGAGATGCAGGAAACGATCAACCGGAAGGATGCTGTGATAGAAGATCAGTCAGAGCAACTTGCACAGTTTAAACAGTTGTTAGAAGAACAAAACCGACAGATCCGGTCACTTCAGTCGCAGATAAATCAAGGGAAAAAGTAATCTGGCGGAAATTCGAAAGACTTACCTTTATCTCTGCACCAATATATGGAAAGAGCGCTGCCGGCGCTCTTTCCGTTTCCTAATACATCATTCTCTAATTCTCCCCGCTCTTCCAGTCCGGCAGCTCATCCAGCGTGATGACCCGCTCGTGGTTATAGACCTTCTGAACCATATATTCCTCTGTATATTTGTTGGACAGCCTGTGGTAGCCGTTATCAGCCATGAACTCGCCGCTCCAGGTGCAGAACCAGGCCCAGGGCGCCTGGTCGCGCCAGGCCAGATCCGGATCGAAAAGACAGCCGTTTTCTGAAAGCGCCACGATCTTGGCCGTTTCCGGGTAATGATCCGGGTATTCGACGGCCTCCACAAACTTGCCGCTCTGGGAGGAATAGACGAAATTCCCGGGATAAATGTCCTCGCCGATAATATCCACATACTCGTCGCCGGGATACCAGTCGGCGGACTGGCCGTTCCAGACCCAGATCAGGTTGTTCAGGCCGTGAACATTGGTCAGCCGGTCGTAGAGCAGCTTCCACAGCTCCTTGCAGGGTTCCGGGCCTGCCGCGCCCCACCAGAACCAGCCGCCGGACGCCTCGTGAAGCGGCCGGAACAGAACCGGCACGTCCGCATCCTGAAGAATCTTAAGCTGCTCCGCGATAACGTCGATATCGTCCAGAAGCAGCGCGTATCCCTCCTCATCGCTGCCGTCCATGATGGCCGCCAGGTCGATGTCCGTGCTGTCCGTGTAAAATGTCCTATACCACAGAGCCCCGGATTTCGTATATTTTTCCGGCGCGCCCCAATGCCAGCAGAAGGTGACGATCCCGCCCAGCTTGTCGTACTCAATGGCCTGTTCAATGGATTTTCCGACCGCCCCGTGGCTGGCAAAAGACGGCGAATAGTTCATGAGATCAAGTCCCAGGATCGCCGGCTGCCTGCCGCCGGTGGCGTTCTTGATAGCGACCATTTCAGCGCTTGCCGTACCATTGTCCGCCTGCTGCCCCGACAGGGTGTACTCGCCGTAGATCGACGTCAGGTATTTCATCAGGTTCACCGCGCTTTGCGAAGCGTTCGGATTGATCAGCGCCGGCTCCACCTCAAAGGTGCTGTCCGGCAGCCGCTCAGCCGAAGCGAACGTCATGCTGTCCAGGGCGATCCAGCCCCAGTTCTTGTGGACGCCGATGCTGTGCTCTCCGGCCTCCAGATAGACCCGCCGCAGCACGGATTCACCGAATGTCTCGTCCTTTGTGGTAAACGTACCCACCGTCGTGCCGTCCACCTGGATATCGTTGATCTTCTCTCCGCCCAGGCCCGCACTCACCACATGGATGTCGAAGCTGCCGCTATAGGGCACATCCACGGTGAAGGAGCAGCCGTCTCCCTCGTCCTCAAATCCGGTGAGGTAACCTTCACCGGTGTAACCTTTTATTGAATGATCCAGCTTTACTTTGCCGGTTGTCTTCATCTCCGATGCGTCGAACATATAAGAAATTGCCTCCTGTTCCGCCGCCTGCGCGGAACTCTCTGTTTCCTGCGCAGCCGTCTCTTCCTGCCCGGCCGTCTCCGCAGCAGCGTCCTGCGCAGCATCCGGCGCGGTCCGATCTGCCGTCTCCGCGACTGTCTCCTGCGTCGTTTCCGGCGCCGCCTGCCCCGCCGTCTCCGCAGGCGCACCGCCGTTGCCGCAGCCGCTTATGCCCACCGCCAGCAGGCACGCTGCCAACGCGGCGCTGAAATAGCGTCCCCGTAAATATATATGGACACGTTCTCTCCGATTCTTAAGACTATTACCATTTCCCCTGATTCTTACTTCTCCACTTTTCGCTTCCCAGCTTTTCACTTCTCTGCTCTTTGCTTCCCAGTTCTTTACTCCGCCACGCGCTGCATCTCTGCTCTTCACTTCTCCTCTCCTCCCTTCTCCGCATCCTTCTTCCGCCTCTCATCCCGGTAATACCATTTTTCCAGATCCTCCTCCGTCTCCGGCTTCGCCATGTATCTGCGCAGAAGCTTCTCCATCAGAAATGTCTCCGCAAAACAGCAGGCCCCCGGCAGCACGAAGATCATCGGCACCGGGATCAGCACGACGCCGAAGAGGCACAGCACCCACATCGCCGCGATCACCACCGTGTAAGGCAGATGCCGGAAAACCATCAGAAGCGCCAGCTTAAAGCACTCCCACATGCCCATGGTAAAACGGGACATGACCGGCCAGATATAGAGGAACATGCCCAGAACCACCAGGATCAGCAGCGTGTACCCCAGGCTCATGGCCGCAGCCGCCTGGCCGCCGATATTCAGGCCCAGAACCCGCGCCTGCCCGTTCTGCTCGTACATACCGCTGATATAGATCCGGTCTGCCGCCAGCACCGCCGCCAGCGCCGCGAAGACCAGCGTCATCAGGATCCCCTGCTTCAGGTTCCGCTTAAAGGAACCGAAGAATTCGCGGGTCACGTAACCCTCGCCGTGACGCACCATTTTCACCATGGTGTAGTACATGGCAATGCTGGCCGGCCCGACGGTCACTACCGGGATGCAGCATAACAGCCACAAAAGCGATACCGCGATCACGTTGCCCGCCACCGTCATGAAACGGAAGAACGGCGTGTCCTGTCCGAAGAACCTGTCCATATGGATCCATCCTTTCTGCCTTACATGCTGACAAAATCAGACACGGACCTCAGACAGTCCTCCCGCCTGAGGTCCGCTCCCCGTCTGTCACAGATATATAGTCCAGGCGCGCCGCCCATCCGCCCTGACAGGCGGTACGCCTATCTGCCGGTCTTCCGGCCGGCCACCCCGCTGGCCGGCCGGAACCATTTTCCAATATGCGAAGAGCGTCGTCGGCGCTTTCTTCGCATGGAAACTTTTACTGCTGACCTCCGACCAGCGCGTCGATGGCATCCTGAGCCTTCTGCTTGTTGGCCTCGATCGCCTGAGACACGCTCATCTCCTTATTAACAACAACCGCGTAGAAGACGTCGCCCATCGGGAAGTTGGTTACCTGATCCGCGAAATCGTTGTTGTTCTTGGCCTTATAGCCCTCCTCGTAAGCCAGCTCCAGCTGTTCCTCATCCACAAACGCGGACTCGAACCAGGCAGGATCGTCACGGTAGGAGACGTCTCCCAGGAACCAGTTATTCAGCTCTTCGAAGATCTCGTAAACAGAGGTCGCGTCCTCAACGCCGACCGGGATGAAGTACGGCTGCGGGATCTCCATTGGCGTCATGCTGCCGTCGCCGCTGGGGCCTACGGGGGCCGGGCAGATACGAACTTCATAATCGATATCGCGGCCTACCAGCTGATAGGTGTTCGCGAAAGCGAACGCAACCTTGTTCTCCCAGAGAGCGTTCTCGTTGTCAGACCAGTCGTCGGTATTAAAGGGCCTCGCGGTGCCGTCCACATTGTACAGACGGTCGATGAAGTTAAAGGTCTCGATGCTCTTGGGGTCGCTTAAGCCTTCGGTAAAGCCGCCTGCAACCTCGGCGTTGTTGGAAGCCAGGAATCCCTTGATGGCCCTGGTGAATACATCGCCGAAGCCGTACACATCCGTGTTGCCGTCGCCGTCGGTATCGCGGGTCAGCGTCGAGCAGTACTCCGCGAACTTATCCCAGGTCCACTCGCCCTTTGCCGCCAGAGATTCCGGGGCCTCCAGACCCATCTCATCCAGCATGTCCGCGTTGTAAGCCATGAACGTAGCGCCGGAAGGAATGGTAGTGCTGGGGAAGAAGAAATAATCGTCGTCGCCGAGCACGGCAGCTCTTGTCAGCACGTTCTGATCGTTTAAGATGTCAGAATCCGCGGGCGCGTAGCTGGAGATCTTCTGGATATAGCCGTTGGAGAACGGAGCAAGTCCAAACTGATACTGGCACAGATAGATATCGCAGTCCGGCGTGCCGTTGGTAACGGAAGTGTTGATGCTGCTGATGATGCCGTCCCAGCCCAGGTTCACATAGTCGATCTTGCAGTTCCATTTCTCCTCAACCGCGCGGACCGCGTCCAGCTTCATCTGCTCGGTCTCCGCGTTGTCGTAGGCGCCGCCGGCCGCCGTGATATCTTCCAGAGTCTGGTATTCGCTGTCCTCAAAGATATCCCACCAGACGCCGATCTTGATGGTACGTCCGCCCAGGTCTTTGCCTTCATAATTGCTGTAGGCGCCTCCTGCTACCCCCCCGTCATCCGCAGCGGCGGTCTCTCCCTCAGCCGCGGCAGCCGTGGTATCCGTATTGCCTGCCGCAGCCGCTGTGGTCTCCGTGCTGCCGCCGGCCGCTGTCGTCGTGGTTGACGCGTCTCCGCCTCCGCAGGCCGCCAGGGAGACAACCATGGCTCCGGCCATCAGGATGGAGCCGATCCTTCCAAGTGTTCTTTTCTTCATAACTCGTGTTACCTCCTTTTTTACTTACATATTTGTTTGCTTTCCGGTGGAAAGCTGTATTCGTTTCGGAAAGCGGGGCGGAACGGGGATGCCGCCCGCGCCCTCCGTAAAACGCCTGTTGATTAACCGACGATACCGCTTCGCTCTACGCCTTCCACAAACTTCTTCTGCAGCAGGCAGTAGATGACGATCACGGGCACCAGCATCATGATGATGCCGGCGTACAGGTACAGCTGGGTCACCGCGCTGTCATGGATCTCCAGCGAGTTGGCGATGGTCTCCTGGACCGTGGAGATCCTCATGCTCATCAGCAGCCGGTTGCTGATACCGAACAGCCTTGCGTAAAACGTATCGTTGTACTGCCACACCATGGAGAAAATGCTGACCGTCAGCACCGACGGCATCGCGTTGACCAGCATGATGCGGAAGTAGGTGTAAAGCGCCCCGGCGCCGTCCACAAAGGCCGCCTCCTCGATCTCCTTTGGCAGTCCCCGGAAGAACTGGTTGAAAATGTAGATGAAGAGGCCCGACCGCAGTCCGCAGGCGAACAGTGTCATGATATACATGGGCACCGGCGAGGTTAAAAGGTTCACGCCGTGGCCCGTAGCCAGATGCAGGATGCCGAAGATATCGAAGTTGCGGAACTCCGTATACCAGGGAAGCATCAGGGTGTCCGTCGGGAGCACGATGGTCAGGACCACACAGGCGAACAGCACGTTCTTAAACGGGAAATCGAACCGTGCGAAGCCGTAGCCCGCCATGGAGCAGATGATGACCTGGATAAAGGTCAGCGTAGCCACATAGGCCACCGTGGAAAGCAGGGTCCTCGGGTACTGCATGACCCGGTAAGCTTCCGTGTAGTTTTCGAGGGTCCCTTCCATCGGGAAAAGGATGACTACCGGGTTGTACAGATCCTTCGAGGTGAAGAAGGAGCTGGCAAACATGGAGATCAGCGGCCCCAGGATGATGTAGGCGATACCCACCAGGATACAGAACTTCATAAGTCCCAGAAAGATCGCCTGGATCCTCCGGCCGAATTTCTTCATCTGCACCTGATCCACGGAGGAGAAGGAAAATGCCGCCGCTTCCTGC
Organism: uncultured Lachnospiraceae bacterium; assembly: GCA_947600145.1. Classification (GTDB taxonomy): domain Bacteria; phylum Bacillota; class Clostridia; order Lachnospirales; family Lachnospiraceae; genus UBA3402. The sequence continues at coordinate 16,854 of CANQGA010000036.1, forward strand.
CCGTTCTTCGCGGCGCGTCCGCTCGCGAGAACTGCCGCGGTGTTTCCGGAACTGTTTGTAATTGCCGCAGTTTTCATTTTTCTCCACCTCCCTAGTTATAGTAGAACACCTTGCTGGAGATCACCTTGACGATCACTGCCAGCAGGATACATACGACAAAGGAACTGATCAGACTCATGGTCACGCTGACGCTCCAGTTAAAGTTGGTAAACGCCATATCGTAAGCCTCCTGTACCACCTCGCTGTTCATAAACGCGTCCACGATGGTATAGACCACATTGGTGACAATGTGCGGCGACACCATCGGGAAGGTGACGCGCCAGAAGGTCTCATAGGCTGTCGCGCCTTCGATCTTGGACACCTCATAGAGGGATCCGGGCACCGACTGCAGGGCCGCGATGAAGATGATGATCTGGATGCCCGATGCCTGCACGATGTCGAAGATCCGCCCGACGGCAAGAACAATGTAGTCCATCAGCGCCGCCGGAACGCCCAGCTGCGTCATCATGTTCAGCAGATATTCCACGTTGACGTTGCTCGCGACCGCCGCCTCCGAGGAGACCGCCGTCACGCCGCCGTTCACCGCCTGCTGCGCCAGCTCGATGGAAGCCTGGATCGCGCCCGAATTCATGATGATCGGCAGGAACAGGACCGCGCGCATCAGCGCCCTTCCGTGAAACTTGCTGTTTAGAAGGATCGCGATGAACAGGCTGAAGAAGATGATCAGCGGCACGTCGATCAGCATGTTCCCCACGGAGCTGACCAGGGTCTGGTTAAAGGACGCGTCCCGCAGGAACGCGTATCTGAAGTTATCCAGTCCCACAAACTCCAGCAGATAGCCGCCGGTTTCCTGCATCGTCAGTTTGCTTAAGCTGAAGCGGACCGCCTGGATAAATCCCTTTCCATAGAACCACAAGAATCCGATGAACCATGGAAGGACGAACAAAAATCCGGTGATCGCGCGCTTATCGAGCAAAGACAGCTTTCTCTTTTTCTTTGTCATGACGCACCTCCTGTGATCTGGTAACTCATGGGCTCCACCGTCACGCCGTCTGCGCTCAAAGCTTCGTCCGTCTTATTGATATAGATCGTTACGCCATTGTCATACTCTGCGGCCGCCAGGCCGTTATCCAGAACCTCGTGGCGGATCATCTCTGCCCCCTGGACCTTCGAAAGCGCGCCGTTGATCGTTTCATAGATCTCCCGGGCGTCCTCCAGCCAGGTGGTATAGCAGACCGAATACATATCCGCCGACGAAGTGTACTTAATGTTGCTGGAGTCCTCGTAGGAGAAGGTGAAATGGGGCGCAACTCCGTACTCGATCCAGCTCAGCACCATTTCCTCATCCGCGTCCTGATCCATCAGGTTTAAGGACTGGCCGGCGTAATCGATGCAGCCGTGGATCACCATCTCATAGAGCGGGATCTGCTGATCCACGATATAGAACTTGCTGTACTGGGTCGGCGCGCCGATAATATCGTTCACCTCGCCGAAGCTGTAGGCGTTGCCGCCGGCAGCCATCAGCGTCTTCCCGGAGGAAGCCAGGTCTTTCAGCTGCCCGGCGACTACCTCTTCCGCCTCCTGCCGGTCGATGACGTCCGTCCTCTTCTTGTCGGAGGCCAGCACATCGCCCAGATCCCGGAGACTGTAGCCGGTCACGTCGATGTCCGCCGCCTCATCGATGAAATGGGACACATACCAGGGCAAAAACCGCGGCGACATGATGTAATAGCTGAGCTCATCATACCAGCCCAGCGTACTGGTCTGCCGCATGGTGGCCGGGTTCAGCGCGCCCATGGACACCACATAGCCGGAGAAATACTTGGACGCCTCCAAAAGGTCATTGAACCGTTTGGACGTATATGGCACCTGCTGGAACGCCACGTCCAGGAACAGCTTTCCGCCGTTCTCCTCAAGGCGCGTGCTTAAGGCTTCCAGCTCCGCCTTGCTTCCCAGGGCCTTGATCAGTTTCACCTTGTCGGCCGCGTCATGGTAGACGCCCCGGTTGAACCATCCCTGGTAATTCATCCGCACATCGCTGATGCCGGCCTTATAGAGCAGATCCAGGATCTCGTCCGCCTGATCGTAGGTGGTCATCGGATAAACGCCGGTATAGGGTACTCCCATGACGTGCTTCTGGATCTCGACGCCGCCCAGGATATCCAGGTAGAACGGCGTCTGGCCGCCCGCCGTCTGCTTCGTAAGCGTCCCCTCCGCGATCAGCTGGCTCCGGTAGGCGTTCGCCATGCCCGAATAATCCGCGTCGCCGCCGTCCAGGAAGGTGTAGGTCACGCTCAGCCTCTCGTCGTAAATATCATTCTCCACTACCGGCACGTCGGCCTGGTTGCCGGAGACGCCGAACATGTTTAACAGCTCGATCTCGCGGGTGGAGAATTCCACGTAAGCGAAGTTATAGCTGTTGGTATTGCCGGCCACATTGGCATTGATGATCCCCAGGGCGTCGCCGCCGGTGATCCGGCCGAGGAAGGCGTGGTCGCCGTTCTTGATGCCGAAGATCGGAAGTCTGGCGTTCTCTGTCAGCTCCGTCACCGTGTAGCTCTGCACTTCCGGATCGATGCCGTACACATTCTGCATATAGGGCGAGTTCTTCGTCCCGTTGTTGAAATTGATCAGCGCGCCGGAACCGTCGGGAACCACGATATAGCCCTCGTCCGCCGTTCCTCCGGCTCCGAACATGGGCAGCATCTGGATCCTGGCAATGGTGGCGCCGCCGCCCTCCACGATCTCTCCCGTGGGAATGGATACCTCCAGACCGTTATCCGTCAGCCGGTACTCCATAGGGACGGTGAAGGAGATGTTCTCGGCCCCTTCCAGACCTTCCATATCGGCCTCATAGTCCTCCGCTGTGTAGCCGCACTGCTCGAAGAACTTGTTCAGTCGGCTCATCGCGATCCTGGAATCCTTAGCGGCGTCATTTAACGTGTAGACGCCGTCCTTCAGCGTGAAGTAATTCTTCGCGGTTCTGGCGTCCTTCGCTTCCAGCTTATCCAGGATCAGGGTCTGCAGCCTCTCCTCGCTGATCTGAAGCGGGATGATGCCGGTGGAGTTCGCCGGATCCTGCAGCGTGTAAACGTATCGGATCCCGTCTGCGAGCTTCTGGATCTCGAACTGCTCGTACTGGATGCTCATATCATAGTTGTTCATCGTGCTTCTGGACCGGGCGCTTGAGTAGTACACCAGATTCAGCGTAGAATTCAGAAGCTGTTTGTTGACGCCGGAAGCGATCGGATCCTCGTCGCGGTCCACCGGATTGGAATAGGTGACGTGTCCGCTCTCCTTCTCCATCACGGCGATCTCCGTCGTCTTTAAGTTCGTATAGAGCTTCAGCTTCTCGTTCTCGGCGGCCAGCACCATTCCTTCCACGCCGGCGCCGGTATCGGACAGGGCCGCAAACTCCCCGCCCTCTTCCGTTTCATAGGACTGCACATACTGCTTATACACGTTGTAGTTGAAATACCGGGTCAGGAGCACGACGGCAAACACCGCCACGGCCACCAGCACGGCCGCGATCACTGCCACGGTCAGCGTTCTTTTCGTTTTCTTTGTCATCACATTTCCCTCCGATCGCCTAGACTCTCAGCATGAGCTCATTGTAGATGCTCATGAAGAAGGAAACCACCTGTCCGATCAGCGAGAACAGAAGCGTCGCCAGGAAGATGATGATCAGCATGGCTACAAAGGTGAAGATCATCGTGAGCAGCGTCTTTCCAACGGTGTAGTTGTGAACCGTCATGATGCCGGTGATCACCAGAAGAGCGAACCACGCGATCCCCAGCCCCAGAAGCAGGTAGTAGAACGCCTCCTCATCGGCCACCACGAACCGGGAAAGGATGATCCCGATGACGAACGTGAAGATCATCGGCAGCATGGCGTAGCCGGTCACGGTCACGATATCTTTAAGCCTCCCCTCGCCGTTCATCAGGCAGGTGATGGACCAGTTTCCGACACAGAACAGCATGAACAGAACGAACACGGACAGCACCTCCGCGAAGCTGTTGATCGCCATGGGATTGACGAAGTTCACCACGAAGCCCGCGTACTGCCGGTTGGCGGAGAAGCAGATGCCAAACAGGAATACGAACAGGATCGCCAGCGGCACGCTGCCCCGTCCCCTGTGGCGGATCTCATAGAAACCGTCCATGGGATGCGCGATGGTATAGAACGCGTATTTCAATTTCTCCTTAAACATTGCTCATCCTCCTTTCCCTGCGTATCTGAAGCACCTTCTTTTTCAGAACCTTTTTCCATACAACCAGAAGCACTGCAAGGACGATCACCAGCGTCAGGATGGCGTTCAGATGATCCTTCAGGATCTCATTGCGGTAGCGCTTCCAGGCGATGGAGTAATACTGCTTGTTGTTGCCGATCTTAAAGCAGCGCATGGCCTCTTTGTTGTCGCCGGCCGCCAGATAGCTCTTTCCGATACCGGTGTAGGCCAGCTCGAAGTTGGAATCCAGCTTCAGCACTTCCCTCCAGCACTCCACGGCCTGGACCTCATCGCCGTCGTAGCGCAGGCCCACGGCCTGGTTGATCAGGCTGCCGTAAGCGGTGGGCTTAAACAGGTCGATCAGGTTCTAATTGGAATCCAGAACCAGCACCTGCTCGCCGATGGTATCGATCGCTACCGGCGTCGTAAAGGTTCCCTCCTGGCTTCCCATGCCGCCGAAGATATAAAGCAGGTTGCCCTCATGGTCGTAAGTAAAGATACGTCCGCGGGAGGAATCCAGGATGGAGTAAATACCCTGGTTCCTTACCACCACGTCCACGATGCGGGACGCGCCGGAGTACGCGCCGGAGAGGCGCCAGTCCAGATCGCCGGACAGCGGAACCGCCGTCTGCTGGATCACGTCCTCGCCGCTGGGATTTAAGCGGCGGACCGACTGCTGGCCCTCCGAATCCACGTTGGTGGCGTAGACAAAGCCGTCCTCATCGATCTCCATACCCGTAAATTCGGTAGGAATAAACAGCTGCTGTCTGGCCCTCTGCTCTCTCGTGGAGAACCGCCGCCAGAAGATCTGCCAGGGTGAGATCTGGACTTTGATCGTTCCGGTAAATCCGATAAACTGCCCCGCCTCGTCAAAGGCCATGATGCCCTCGAACTGGTTCTGGGCGATCACGTAGACACGGTCCGCGTAGTCCACCGCCACTTTGAGGGGCGTGAACACATACCCTTCCGCCAGCACGTCCGACTGGGGATTCTCGATGATCTGCACCAGCTTATCGTCGCCATCCAGCTCCACGACGCGGTTTTTGCCGGAGTCGGCGATGTACAGGTTCCCGCTCATGGATTTATACACGCCCTGGGGCGAGGAGAAATGATCCTCGGTCCCGCCATTGTCGAAGGAGTCGATGACCCGCACCAGCTTCATCGAAGAATCCAGCACCACCACCCGGCTGTTGCCGGTATCGGCGATGTAGACGTTGCCGTCCTCGTCGGTGTTCAGGTCCTGGGGGCTTAAGAAATCGCCGCATCCGATCTTCGCCCCGGTCAGGGCGCCGTCCGGAATATAGGCCGCCGGCGTGTATTTAATATCCTCATAGTAATCATAAGTGTAAGTCTCATACGGCACGTTCTGTCCGGCAAACGCCGTCTGAGCGCTTAAGTCCGATGCGCACAGGGCGACTGCAAAGGCCGCGGCAGACGCCGCTTTCACGATCTGATTCATTCTCATTCTCATCGTTCGCCCTCCTTAATCCTTCATACCGGATGTGGTCATGGTCTCGATGATGTTGCTCTGGCAGATGATGAAGAACGTGATCGGGATGGCCGCGATGATCAGCTGGACCACCGCGCCGGCTCCCTGCCTGGCAACACCGCCGCCTACGATCTGATACAGGGCGTACTGGAGAGGCTTTAACTGCTCGCTTCTTAAGAACCCGCTTCCGGTGTTGGCCCACAGGGACTGGAACTGGAAGATCGCCAGCGTCAGCCAGGCGGGCTTCACGTTCGGCATGACGAT
>CANQGA010000037.1 GCA_947600145.1 uncultured Lachnospiraceae bacterium
CCTTCCGCAACCTTTTTACCAATCGTAACCGCAGGATACAGAAGGAACTGCTTCGCGATCCGATGGGTGCCTTCGTCTGCAGGGGGAGTTCTACGGAAGCCAGCTGGCGGCGGCCGGCGTGCCGGTGCGGATGATGCGCTATACCGGAAGCTTTCATGCGTTCCTGGATCGTCTGGGATATATTCCGCAGAGCGAGGATGCGTGCATGGAGATGGCGAAGGAACTGCTGGCCCTGTGATGGCGGCGCGGCCGAAACGGGAGCGCGCATTGAAATCTTATGACAGCCGGAGGCGGATATGAGAAGAATTTGCAATGCTGTGACAGCAGCGTTTTTGACAGGGATCATGATTATTCTGGCGGCTGTTCTGCCGGGGCCGGCGGGGACTTCCGCGTATGCGGCGGGGGCCGGAACTGGTCAGGCGGGGCCGGGAGCCGGCCCGGCGGGGGCCGCAGCTGGTCAGGCAGGGCCGGGAGCCGGTCAGGCGGGTAACGGAACCGGTCCTGCGGCGCCGTCCACATCCGGCGCGCTCCACGTGGAAGGCGTGAAGCTTGTGGGAAGCGACGGCCGGCCGGTGCAGCTGCGCGGCATCAGCACCCACGGAATCGCCTGGTTCCCGGATTATATCAATGAAGCCGCGTTTCGGCAGTTCCGCACCGAGTGGGGCGCCAATGTGGTCCGTCTGGCCATGTATGCGGCGGAGTACGGAGGCTACTCATCCGGCGGCGATAAGACGCAGCTTAAGAATCTGATTCGCAGCGGAGTACGTTATGCTTCGGCCCAGGATCTGTACGCGATCATCGACTGGCACATTCTTTCCGACGGCGATCCGAATACCCATAAGGAAGACGCGAAAGCATTTTTCGCTGAGATGTCGAAGGAATTCGCGTCGAACAACAATGTGATCTACGAGATCTGCAACGAGCCTAACGGCGGCACAACCTGGCAGCAGATCAAGTCCTACGCGAACGAGGTGATCCCGGTGATCCGCGCGAATGACAAGGACGCGGTCATCATCGTTGGGACGCCCAACTGGTCCCAGTATGTGGATCAGGCCGCCGCGGATCCGATCGCCGGTTATGACAATATCATGTACGCCCTGCATTTCTATGCGGCGACCCATAAGGACGACCTGCGGGCGAGGATGGTGGGAGCGATTCAGAAGGGGCTTCCGGTATTTGTGACCGAGTACGGGATCTGCGACGCCAGCGGCAGCGGCGGCATTGACGAGGCCAGCGCGGACCAGTGGATCAGCACGATGGATCAGTACGGCGTCAGCTATGTGGCCTGGAACCTGTCCAATAAGGCGGAGATCTCGGCCATTATCCAGAGCGGAAGTACGAAGAAAAGCGGATTTACCGACGGCGATCTGAGCGCTTCCGGCAAATGGCTCCGCGCCATGCTGATGAGCAGTGCCGGTGCGGCGGGAAGCCGGAGCGGAGCTGCAGGTCCATCGGGCGCGGGGCAGAGCGGCCCCGGCAGCGCGTCTGCGGGCGACAGCCGGGTCATTCAGAGCGGAAGTATCCGTATCACGGCCACAGTTGTGAACCGCTGGACTTCCGGCGGCGAAGCGTATACGCATTATACGATGAAGCTGGAGAATACGTCCGGCTCGCCGGTGAATCAGTGGACCGTCACGATCCCGTTTACGGGAAATTTCCGCCTTACGGACGGCTGGAACGGAGATTATACGGTATCCGGGCGCACATTGACCGTCACATCCAAAGCATATAACGGAAAGATCGCGGCTGGCGCCTCCGTGTCCGATGTGGGATTTATCGTGGCCGGAGCGGAGATCGCGGACGGCACGTGATTATTTTTCTATACGTTTGCTGACGGAAAAGCCGAAGCAGAATCTTCCGTCAGCGCGAAGCGTGAGCATTTGACCGGCAATAAATAAGAGAAACCAGGTGTTTTGAAATGGAAACAGATAAGACCAATCATTACGAGGAGATGGGGGAGCGTTTCGTTGAGAGCTACCGCAGACACGGCGGCAATACGATCATGGTGCTTCTCGGGTTCTACAAGGGACAGTATCACCGCTTCCTGATCTCCACGTTTTTCTTTGTGATCAAGCATTCGCCGGCGCTGTTCACATCGCTTCTTGTGGCCAACGTGATCAACGGCGTGATGGCGGGCGGCGATACCGCGGTCCGGGCGATCTATACGAATGTAGGGATCTGGCTGGGGCTTCTGGCGGTCCATCTGCCGGCTAACTGGCTCTACAGCATGTATAAGAACCGTGTGATCCGCCAGACGGAGGCCGGCCTTCGGGGCGCGCTTGTGAAGAAGCTGCAGGAGCTGTCGATCCCCTACCATACGGAGATGCAGTCCGGACGGCTCCAGTCCAAGATCATGCGCGACGTGGAGGCGGTGGAGACGCTTTCCGAGCAGCTTCTGGTCCAGCTGATGAATATTTCCATCAGCCTGACGATCACGCTCTCGATCACCGCGGTCAAGAACCGGATCATCCTGCTGTTCTTCGTGCTGGTGGCGCCGATCGCCGCTGTGACGGTGGTGGCGTTCCGCCAGAAGATCCGCGGAGAGAACCGGGCGTTCCGCAGGGAGATGGAGGCGACCAGCGCCAGGGTCATGGAAATGGTGGAGCTGGTGCCGGTGACCCGCGCCCACGCGCTGGAGCAGAGCGAGGAGAAGCGGATCTGGGGACAGCTGGAGGAGACGGCGGAGAAGGGCTACCGCCTGGATATGGTGCAGTCCCATTTCGGGGCGGTCAGCTGGTGCGTGTTCCAGATGTTTCAGGCTTTGTGCCTCGGATTTTCCGGACTCATGGCGCTTAGGGGGCGGATCCTGGTCGGGGATATTACCTTTTATCAGACAAGCTTTACCCAGGTGGTGAACCAGTTCACGTCGTGCATCAATCTGCTGCCGATCCTGACCCGCGGTCTGGAATCCATCACGTCTATCGGCGAGGTGCTGGCGTCCGACGATGTGGAGGTCAATGACGGCAAGCTGGAGGTGGACAGTCTGGAGGGAAATTATTCCTTCCGCAACGTCCGCTTCGCCTACCGCGACGCGGAAGATTCGGTGCTTGACGGCTTCAGCCTGGATGTGAAGGCGGGGGAGACCATTGCGCTGGTGGGAGAATCCGGCGCGGGCAAGACGACGGTACTGAACCTGCTGATCGGATTTATCAAACCGCTTGACGGACGGCTCCTGGTGGACGGAAAGGACATCAATGATATCAATCTCCGGAGCATGCGGCGCTTTATCTCGGTGGTGCCCCAGTCGCCGATCCTGTTCACGGGAACGATCCGTGACAATATCACCTACGGCATGGAAAATGTCAGCGATGAGGAGGTCATGCGGGCGGTGGAAGCGGCCAATTTGAAGTCTTTGATCGCCCGGCTGCCGAAAGGGCTTGATACGATGCTTGAGGAGCACGGGGCCAATTTAAGCGGCGGACAGCGGCAGCGCATTTCCATTGCGAGGGCCGTTATCCGCAATCCGAAAGTGATCATTCTGGATGAGGCCACCTCGGCGCTCGACACGATCTCGGAGAAGGAGATCCAGGACGCGCTGGAGAGGCTGATCCGGGGACGGACCACGTTTATCGTGGCGCACCGGCTTTCGACCGTGCGCAGCGCCGACCGGATCGTCGTGCTGAATAAAGGCCGGATCCGCGAGGAAGGGACGTATCAGCAGTTAATGGATATGAAGGGCGAGTTCTACGAGATGGAAAGCCTGCAGATGGCGCTGCGGTGAGCCGGCGGCTGTGCCCGCCAGGATGCAGAAACTTTGGCTGGAAACTGCCGTATTGCGCAAGCGATTCATTTTACAGAAACTATAATGCGGACGATAAAAAATAAGGAGGGGTATGAAATGGGGAACTATCATCAGATTCTGGCAAACTATGTGGATCAGCTTCTGGACCGTTCCACGCCGCAGGCGCCGGTCTGGAACATCGAGAAGATCCGGCAGGGGGCGAAGCCGTCCTGGAACTATATCGACGGCTGCATGATCCACGCGCTTCTGGAACTCTACGGGATCCGGAAGAATGAGAAGTATCTGGAGTTCGCGGACGCGTTCATCGACTATTTCGTCAGTGAGGACGGCCAGATTAAATCCTACGATCCGATGGAGCACAATCTGGACAATGTGAACGCGGGCAAGACGCTTTTTGAGCTTTACAAGCTGACCGGCAAGGAGAAATACCGCCGGGCCATCGATACCATTTACAGCCAGTTAAAGACCCAGCCGAGGACGAAAGAGGGAAATTTCTGGCACAAGAAGATCTATCCGAATCAGGTCTGGCTGGACGGTCTTTATATGTGCCAGCCGTTCTACGCCATGTACGAGCTGGAATACAACGACTGTAAGAATATCGAAGATATTTACAATCAGTTCATGAACGTTTACAGGTTGATGCGCAATCCGTTAAACGGGCTGTATTTCCACGCCTATGACTCGTCGAGGGAGTCCTTCTGGTGCGATAAGGTGACCGGACTTTCCGGCAACGCGTGGCTGCGGGCGCTGGGGTGGTACGCGATGGCGCTGATCGACACCATCGATATCATTTCCGCGAAACCGGAGCTTTCCGAGTACCGCGAGGGCCTGACGAAGAATTACCGGGAGCTGATCGACGCCATGCTGCCGTATCAGGATAAGGAGAACGGCATGTGGTGTCAGGTGCCTAATTTCCCGGAGATCCAGAAGAATTATCCGGAGACGTCCGGTACGGCGATCTTCGCCTACGCGATCATGAAATCGGTGCGTCTGGGCATCCTGCCTGTGGAGTATTTCGCGGCGGGCGAGCGGGCGTTTGAGGGAACGTGCGGGAAGTACCTGTCCGAGAAGGACGGCGAGCTGCAGCTGGGCGGTATCTGCCTGGTGGCGGGACTCGGCAACAAGGCGATGCGCGAGGGAACCTACGAGTACTATATGCGCGAACCGGTGGTGGAGAACGAGGCCAAGGGCATCGCGCCGCTTATTCTGGCGTACGTGGAGCTTCTTCACAGGGAGCAGTAACATCTGACCAGCAGACTGTTGAGCGCCGTTTATGCTTTCCGCGCCGCTCTGTAGGAATAATACACGCAGATTGCCGTATCCGCGAGAATGATTCCCAGCATCCAGAAGAGACATCCGACGCCGCGGACCGCGAAACCCGCCGCGGCGCACAGGATCCCGGCGACGATGAACGAGATCCCTCCGAACCGCTGGCATTTCCTCCAGACATCGTCATTTTCCATGCTCCAGGGGGTGCGCAGGCCGATGACGGAGTTCCGCTTCAGCTTCGGCATCACGTTGCCCAGCACGATCATGAGGATGCCGAGAAGAATGCATTCGATCTGGCTGATGTCAAGCGACAGCGCGTTGAGATCCTCCGCCTGTGTAAAAGACGTGTACAGTGTGCAGCAGTTCATGACATTGAACCAGGTCAGAAGCACGATGCCGGCCGTCATGCAGACCTTCTCGTTGTTGCGGCCGCCCAGCTCCTGGCGGGAGGCGATCCGCGCCATGGCCAGCATGAACAGTCCCATGCCGATGGTGACCGCCGGGAAGAGAAACGATTCGTACTTGCTGCCCCAGCGGTCCGCCTGGCCGCCGAAGCCGTAATGGGCCGGGATCCGGTCCGGCAGGAAGCCGACGGCGACGGCGGTTATCAGGAGCGGAAGGAACATCAGGATGAAATAAAGCGTTTTTCTATTTTTCATAAGGCGGCTCCTTTCTCAGCTGCGTGATCCACAGGATCGCTTCGTCCAGTACGGTCAGATTCAGCTCATAGTAGATAAAATTCTTCCGGCGGGTCTCATAGATCAGATCCGCCTTCTTAAGCTTCGCCAGGTGGTAGGACAGCGCCTGCGGCGATACGCCCAGATATTCTGCCAGATCGCCGGTGTTTATGGGGCCTTCTTTCAGCTTGGCGAGGATCGTGCGCCTGGTCTCGTCGGCCAGCGCCGCCAGGATCTCGGGGACTGCCATGTGTGCGTCCTTTCCTCCGGATGGATAGAATTTCAAAAATATTTTAAATAGACTATAACACAAACGGAAGGCCGCGTCAACGGTATTTCAAAATTTTCTTAAATAGTATCCAGAAGATATAAAGATGCTTTATAAAGTCAGAGTTGCATATGATTATGTTTTTGTGATATACTTATGTCATCTAATAAAAATGACAAATGCGGCAAAAATTTTAGATGAGGAGGCGCCTGCTTGGAGATTAAACGGGACGAATATCTAAATAAACTGATCGTACGAAAACAGAATGGTTTTATAAAAGTGATCACAGGAATACGCCGCTGTGGGAAATCTTATCTCCTGAATGAGATCTTTTACCGGCATTTGCTGGAGGACGGCGTAGATGAGGATCATATTATTAAGTTTGCCTTCGACTCAGCGGATGATCTGCGTCTGATCGGGGAGAATATTTTTTCAATCGACGAGGGAGATCATAAGGTTGATCCTCTTAAATTCATGGATTATATCGATTCCCGCGTAACAGATCAGGGGATGTATTTCCTGCTTCTGGATGAAGTCCAGAAACTGGGCGGCTTTGAATCGGTTCTGAACGGATATCTGCGGAAGAAAAATCTGGACGTCTTCGTTACCGGCAGTAATTCAAAGTTTTTGTCAAGCGATATCATCACTGAATTTGAAGGACGGGGCGATGAAATCCATGTTTTTCCGTTGTCCTTTTCCGAATTTTTCAGCGTCTATGACGGTTCAAAAGACGAGGCGTTCGACGACTATATGGTGTATGGCGGCCTTCCGGCAGCCGCATTAATGAAAACGGAGGAGCAGAAAACCAGATATCTTATCACGCAGATCAATAACGTATATCTTCGGGATATTGTGAAGCGTTACCATTTGCAGTCGGATGCGGACATTGGCGAGCTGCTCGATATTCTGGCGTCCGGTATTTCCGCTCTGACAAATCCCCGCAAGCTCTCCGATACCTTCCGAAGTGTAAAGCAGGCCCGTCTCTGCCCGGATACGATATCAAGATATATCTCGCATCTGGAGGACGCGTTTCTCATCAGCAAGGCGCTTCGGTACGATGTGAAAGGGAAAAGATATATCGGTACGCCCTACAAAATATATTTTGAGGATGTCGGCCTGCGGAATGCCCGACTGAATTTCCGTCAGATCGAACAGACGCATCTGATGGAGAATATCATTTACAATGAACTTCGCCGCCGTGATTACAGCGTGGATGTCGGCGTTGTGGAGGTTCGAGAGAGAGATGCGGACGGTAAAGAGATCAGAAAAAAACTGGAGATCGATTTCGTTGCCAATCAGGGGAGCAGGAGATATTATATCCAGTCCGCTTTCGAAATTTCAGACAGCGGCAAATGGCAGCAGGAGGTACGTCCGTTTGACAATACCAGGGATTCTTTTAAGAAGATCGTGATCGTGGGGCGAACCATGAAGCCCCGCAGAGACGAAAAAGGTTATGTGGTCATGGGGGTGAAGGAGTTTCTGCTGCAGACGAACAGTCTGGAACTATAGGGGATATTTAAGCTTGTCATGACGTGCTGCTCTGTGGTAGAATTTAGCTGTTATAATGCGGCGCAGCGCCGGAGTCGTTTTGCGCGGCAGAGAGGAGATCGAATACGGAATGAAACCAGTGATGAGAAAGGATGTCCCGGAAGAACTGACCTGGGACTTATCGGCGCTTTATAAGACCGAGGAGGATATGTACGCGGACGCGGAGAAGGCGGAGGCGGCAAGCCGCAGGATCGAGGCGGAGTATAAAGGCAAGCTGACTGACCCGGAGCGGATCAACGCCTGCCTGGACGAGTACCGGAAGCTTTGCGAGACGATGAACCTGGTCTACAGCTACACGGATCTGTCGGTGTCGGTGGACTACTATGACGCCCATAATCAGGAGCGCAACGATAAGATCGCCGTTAAGGTGTCCGCTGTCGAGAGCCGCTTAAGCTTTATCGGCAGCGAGATCCTTAAGCAGGACGACAGCGTGATCCGGGCAGCCATCGATCTGGCCACGGATAATAAGCTGTATCTGAAAAATCTCCTGCGGGAGAAGCCTCACCGTCTGGAAGCGGACACGGAGAAGGCGCTGGCGGCGCTGTCCAATACATTTAACACGCCCTACCAGGTCTACAACATGGCCAAGCTGGCGGATATGAAATTTCCCTCCTTCACCGTGGACGGCCAGGAATTCCCGATGGGCTACTCGCTCTATGAGGACGATTATGAGTATGACAGACGCATGCCGGTACGGCGGGCCGCTTTCGAAGTCTTCTACGGGAAGCTGAGAGAGTATGAAAATGTGACCGCCGCCGCTTATCAGGCCCAGGTGCAGATGGAGAAGACCTTCGCGGATCTGCGCGGTTTTGAGACCGTTTTTGACCGGAACCTGTTTACGGACAAGGTGGACATCTCCCTCTATAACCGCCAGATCGACCTGATCATGGAGAAGCTTGCGCCCCATATGCGCAGATACGCCCGCCTGCTCCAGAAGATCCACGGGCTTGACAAGATGACCTACGCGGATCTGAAGATCGCGGTGGACCCGGATTACGACCCGCGGGTGACGATCGAGGAGTCGCGGAAATACATTGTCGAAGGCCTGTCGGTTCTGGGAGAGGAGTACCAGGAGATGGTGAAGGAGGCCTACCGCGGCCGGTGGGTGGATTTTGCCAAAAACCAGGGGAAATCCACCGGCGGCTTCTGCGCCAGCCCATACGGCAGCCACTCCTACATCCTTCTGAACTGGAACGAGCGGATGTCGGATGTGTTCACGCTGGCCCACGAGCTGGGGCACGCGGGACATTTCAAGGCGTGCAACGCGGCCCAGTCCTATTTTGACACCAATGTGTCCGGGTACTTTGTCGAAGCGCCGTCCACGATGAACGAGCTGATCATGGCCCACTATCTTTTGAAGACGAATCCGGATCCCAGGTTCAGACGCTGGGTTTTAAGCTCCATGGTGGGACATACCTATTACCACAACTTTGTGACCCATCTGCTGGAGGCGGCTTATCAGCGGGAAGTGTACCGGATCATCGAGGCGGGAGGAAGCGTGCAGGCCGAGACGCTGAACCGTTTGATGCGGGAGACACTGGAGAAATTCTGGGGCGGCGCGGTGGAGATCATCCCCGGTTCGGAGCTGACCTGGATGAGGCAGCCGCATTACTATATGGGACTGTATTCTTACACCTACAGCGCGGGACTGACCGTGGCGACCCAGGCATGCCTGCGGATCGAGCGGGAAGGGCAGCCGGCGGTGGACGACTGGAAACGGATGCTGGCCGCCGGAGGCACGAAGACGCCGGTGGAGCTGGCGCAGATGGCCGGCGTGGATATCACGACGGATCAGCCGCTTCTGGATACGATCGCGTATATCGGCGGGATGATCGATGAGATCTGCGCGCTGACGGAGGAACTGGGGAAGTAAAAAGAGAAGCACTTGCGGTAAGAAGGAGAAAGTGCGGTATGAAATTATATGAAACTTTCGAACTGGAATTCGCCGGAGAAAAACTGACGGAAAACTGGGCGTCCGCGGATGTAACCGCAGTATTTACGAATGGAGATACGCAGGTTACAACGAAAGGATTCTACGCCGGGGACGGCATTTATAAGGTGCGGTTCCTGCCGGAGAGGACCGGGATCTATACATGGAAGGTTACCGGCTGCGTGGAAGGAGAAGGCGCGGAGAGCTGCGGGCCGATGACGGCCGGAGCCGCGGCAGGGGCGGCCGGTGCCGGGTACAGTCCGGCGGCGTCTGAGCCTGAGGCGGTCGGGGCCGGAAGCGGTTCGGAGAGGCCTGCGTCAGCGGCCGGCCGCTTCTCTATGCGCGGGCAGACCGCAGCTTTCGGCCGGCCGGGCCATGGCGTCGTCCGCGCCGTGGGGACGCATTTTGAGTACGAGGACGGTACTATTTACAAGCCGTTCGGAACCACGGTCTACGCGATGATGCATCAGGATGAGGAACTGATCGGAACGACTTTCCGGACGCTTGGGGCGGCGCCGTTCAACAAGGTGCGGTACTGTCTGTTCCCCAAGTCCTACGACTATAATTCCAACGAGCCGCGGTATTACGCGTTTGAGAAGGACGAGAACGGCAAATGGGACGTGAACCGCCCCTGCTTCGCCTTCTGGGATCATTTTGAGACCGGGATCCGGACGCTTCAGGGGATGGGCATCGAAACGGACCTGATCCTGTTTCACCCCTATGACCGCTGGGGATTCGCGGAGCTTGAGACGGAGGAATGTCTGGTTTATCTGGACTATCTGCTGCGGAGATTCGCGGCTTTTCCGTCGGTTTGGTGGAGCCTGGCCAACGAATACGACCTCTGCCGGAAGAGGACGATGGAGGACTGGCATCTCTTCGAGCGGTTTATCGCGGATCACGACCCGTACCATCATCTGATGGGCAATCACAACTGTATCGCCTACTATGACCACAGCCGGCCGCTGATCACCCACTGCTGCATGCAGACGGCGTGGATGGAGAAGGCCGCCGACTGGATGGCGAAATACCAAAAGCCGCTGATCTACGACGAATGCTGCTACGAGGGCGACCTGCCCCAGAACTGGGGGAATCTTTCCGGCTTTGAGATGGTGAACCGGTTCTGGCAGGCCAATACGGTGGGAGCCTACTGCACTCACGGCGAGGTGTTCCTGTCTGATGACGATGTGCTGTGGTGGGCCAAAGGCGGCGTGCTGAAGGGCGAAAGCCCCGCGCGGATCGGATTCTTACGGCAGATCATGGAGGAGATCCCCGGCGCGCTAAAGCCCTGGACGGAGGAGTATCTGGAGCCGGAGGAGCGGAAATGGCGCGAGCAGGGAGAGAAAATGTTCGGCCATCTGAAGGAGGCCCTGTCGGAGGCGGAGCTGGACGCGCTAAACCGAAAGGATATGGATTTTAAGGGACATCTGGACGAGCGGGTATTCCTGGTCTATCTGGGCCGCCGGTGCAACGCGCAGCTGACGCTGCGGCTGCCGAAGGATCATTCATACCGGATCGACGTGATCGACGTCTGGAATATGACCCGCGGGACGGTAATGACCGGCGTGAGCGGCGCGGTGAATGTGAAGCTGCCCGGGCGGGAAGGCATGGCCGTGATGGCGGCTGCGGAAGACTGCGTTGAAGCGGACGCTCATGATTGAGAGGGGAAAAGAAACGGCGGGCTGCCGCGGCCGGAGCCGTAGTGCAATTTATAACAGGAGGCATGGAATATGAAGGTACAAAATATTGACAAAGGCTGGAAATTCGGGCTGGGAGTCGCGAACTTCTTCGGCATGGTCCGGGGAGAGGATACGGATGTCACTGTAAATCTTCCCCACGATTATATGCTTTCGGGAGATGTGACGCCGGACGCGCCGGCGGGACCGGCCGGCGGGTACTATACGGCAGGAGTTGCCCATTACCGGAGAAAACTGATGGTTCCCGCGGAGTGGGAGCAGGAGAAGGTCTTTCTGCGGTTCGACGGCGTGATGATGAACGCCACCGTGGAGATCAACGGTTCCAAAGCGGCGCTGCACCACTACGGATATTCGCCGTTTCTGGCGGATATCACGCCATACATCTACTTTGGGCGGGAAAACAACGTGGTTGTCACGGTCAATCCCAGCATGCAGCCCAATTCCAGGTGGTATTCCGGAGCGGGGATCTTCCGCTCGGTGGAGCTGATGCACGGGCCGGCGGTTCATATCGAGAGCGACGGCATTTATGCTTATACGAAGCGGATCGAGGAAAACGGCGGTGAGGCAGCGGCGGATCTGTCGTCAGGCGGGTCGGCGGACGGCAGCCGGAAACGCGGTACTGAATGCGGCCCGGAAACGGCCGGGACGACCGCGTATGTTCAGACGGAGATTGCGGTTCGCAATACCACCGGCGCCGATCATATCGCCGCCGTTGAGGTGTCGCTGGTCGAGGATGCCGGCGGGAGGACGGTGGTAAGCCGCCGGACGAAGATCCAGATCGACGCGAACAGCTGTCAGACCGCACATATCGCGATGACGGTGGAGGCCCCGCTTTTATGGGACGCGGAGAACCCGGATCTGTACCGGATCGAGGCGAAGGTGACGGATCTCGGCGTTTTCCGGACGCATTTTGTGGAATCGGAAGTAAAGACGGAGGACTCGGACAGCGTGCTGTTCGGCATCCGCACCATCACGGCGGATGTGAAGCACGGCCTGCGGATCAACGGCCGGACCGTGAAGCTGAAAGGCGGCTGCGTCCACCACGACAACGGCCTTCTGGGGGCGGTCTCCCTCTATGACGCGGAGGCCCGGCGGATCCGGACGATGAAGGAGGTAGGCTTCAACGCGATCCGCACGACCCACAATCCGCCGTCGAAGACGCTTATGGAGGCCTGTGACCGGCTCGGCATGTATGTGTTCGCCGAAGCCTTTGACGCGTGGGGCATGGGCAAGCAGCCCGGCGATTACAATCAGTTCTTCGCGTCTGACTGGGAGGCGGATCTGACTGCTTTCATCACGCGGGACCGGAACCATCCGTCCATCGTGATCTGGTCCACCGGCAACGAGATCACCGAGCGGGCCGGCCTGAATCATGGCTATACGCTGGCATCGGAGCTGGCGGCGAAGGTCCACGCTCTGGACGCGAGCCGCCCCGTCAGCAACGGGATCTGCTCCTTCTGGAGCGGCCTGGACGATGAACTGATGAAGAGAAACCTGGAGAAGATGGCCGGGAAGGCGAAGACAGAACTTCAAAATGCGGACGTCGGCGCGGCGGATCTGGACTGGGAGGAGATGACGGAGGCGTTCGCCAACGGTCTTGACATCGTGGGCTATAACTATCTGGAGGACAAGTACGAACAGGACCATAAGCTGTATCCGGACCGGGTCATGCTGGGGTCCGAGAATTTTCCGAAGGAGATCGGAAAGCGCTGGCCCATGGTGATGCGCACGCCTTATGTGATCGGGGACTTCACCTGGACCGCGGTGGACTACATCGGCGAAGCGGGCATCGGAAAATCCGTGTTTCTGGATCCGGATGATCCGAAGCTTGCCGCCGGGGCATGGGCGCTGTCTTCCCACGCTTCTGAATTCCCCTACCGGCTGGCTAACGACGCGGATATCGATATCAACGGTCTCATTCTGCCTCAGGGCTGCTACCGCAGCGTCGTCTACGGCTCTGAAGCGACCCATGTGTTCTCCTATGATCCGGCAAATTACGGCAGGAAGGAGATCTTAAGCCAGTGGGGCTTCCCTGCCTGCCGGAGAAACTGGAACTGGGCCGGGGCCGAGGGGAAGAATGTGTCGCTTCTGGTATTCAGCCGCGCCGAGGAGGTGGAGGTCCTGGTAAACGGCCGCTCTCTGGGAAGAAAGAAACGGGGAGAGGCCCTGGGCGTGGAAGAGATGCCGTGTACCTTCGCGTTTGACGCGGTCTATGAGCCGGGAGAAGTGACGGCCGTCAGCTACTGCGGCGGGAAGGAAGTATCCAGAGATACAATGGAGACGGCCGGTCCTGCCTGCGCGATCCGTATCATCACGGACCGGACGGAAATGGCCGCCGACGGGCACAGTCTGATCTACGCCTGTGTGGAGATCATGGACGCGGAGGGAAGACTGGTTCCGGACGCGCAGATCGCGCTGAAAGCGTCGGCGGAGGGCGCGGCGGCGCTGGCTGGTTTCGGATCCGCCGCTCCGGTTACGGCGGAGAACTATACCTCCGGAAGCTTCACCACTTACCGGGGCCGTGCCTGCGGGATCCTGCGCAGCGGTTACGAGGCCGGAGAGGCGGTATTCACCGTGGAGAGTGCGGAGATCGGGAGCGCGTTTGCGCTTGTGATGGTGCGATAAAGCGCGGCGAAGCCGTATTTGGTATGACAGAAGATTATAACTGATTAACAGATTAAGAAGAAGTATATGAGGCGGCGGACATTTCGCAAAGCGAGGTGTCCGCCGCCTTTTCTCGTGGAGACCTGTCAGCGCTGATGCCCCCGGTCCGGAAGTCTTGCCGGAGAACAGAGAAAATGACGGTTTTCAGCGAAACAGGGAAAGGAAGGGCACGAACGGCTATAGAAAACAATGCACAAAAACAGCATTCGGGCATTGTTCAAATTAACGAAATGAATTAATTGAAAAGAAAGATATTGATTAATTGTTTAAGCAATGATATATTTATAATTAATTTAAATCATGACAGGAATTCAACGGAAATACAATTACGGATATGCCGGAGATGTTACGGGCAGGAAAGGACAGGCGGAAACACATGAATGCGAGAATGCGATACGAGGAGTGGCTTGCGAATCCGTATTTTGATGAGGAGACGAAGGCGGAGCTGAGAAGCATTGACGGCGATGAAGCCCAGATCGAAGACCGGTTCTACCGGGATCTGGAATTCGGGACCGGAGGACTGCGGGGCGTGATCGGCGCAGGTACGAACCGAATGAACGTCTATACGGTCCGCAAGGCGACCCAGGGGCTGGCGAATTACATTGTGAAAGAAAGCGGATCGTCCGGCCGCGGCGGAAAGGACGCCGTCCCGCCGGCCGTCGCCATCGCCTATGATTCCCGGCACATGTCGAAGGAGTTCGCGGACGAGGCGGCGCGCTGCCTGGCGGCCAACGGCATCCTGGCCTGGGTATTTCCGTCTCTCCGGCCGACGCCGATGCTGTCCTTCGCGGTGCGGGAGCTTGGCTGCCGGGCAGGCATTGTTGTAACCGCGAGCCATAACCCGTCAGAATACAACGGTTATAAGGTTTATTGGGAGGACGGCGCCCAGATCACCGCGCCCCGGGATCAGGAGATCATCCGGGAGGTGAACGCGATCACCGATTACGCTCGGGTGAAGACCATGGAGAAAGCCGAGGCGGAGAAGCAGGGACTTTACCGGCCAATCGGCGCGGGGATCGACGACCGGTATATGGAGGAACTCAAGAAGCTGGTTCTGGAGCCGGATATCGTCCGGGCGGAGGCGAAGAAACTGAAGATCGTCTACACGCCGCTTCACGGCACCGGGAACCTGCCTGTACGGCGGATCCTTAAGGAACTGGGCTTTACGCAGGTCTATGTGGTGAAGGAGCAGGAACTGCCGGACGGAGATTTTCCCACGGTGCCTTATCCGAACCCGGAGGACGCGAAGGCATTTGCGCTGGCGCTTAAACTGGCGAAAGAGGTGGACGCGGATCTGGTGCTCGCGACAGATCCGGACGCGGACCGGCTCGGGATCTATGCGAAGGATGCGGCCACCGGCGAGTATATGAGTTTTACCGGCAATATGTCGGGGATGCTGATCATGGAATACCGGCTGTCCCGCAGGAGGGCGCAGGGGCGTCTTCCGGAGAACGGGGCCGTGGTCACGACGATCGTATCCGGAAAGATGTCGAAGGCGATCGCCGCGGCTTACGGCGTAAAAAGGATCGAGACGCTGACCGGGTTTAAATATATCGGCGAGCAGATCAAATTCTTTGAACTGGAACATACATTTGAATACCTCTTCGGTTACGAGGAGAGCTACGGATGTCTGGTGGGAACCTACGCCAGGGATAAGGACGCGGTGTCGGCGGTGATGGCCCTCTGCGAGGCGGCCGCCTGGTACCATTATCACGGACTGACGCTGTGCGATCAGATGCGTAACCTGTACCGGACCTACGGGTATTACCGGGAGGGGCTGTGCACGGTTACCCTGAAGGGACAGGATGGCGCGAGAAAGATAAAGATCATTATGGAAAATGTGCGCGCCAGTGTGCCGGAGAAGATCGGCGGCGCGAAGGTGACGCAGTTTCGGGATTACCGGGAGAACCTGGTGCTGGACTGCGGGACCGGTGTCCGGACGGCCGCGGGACTTCCTGAATCGGATGTGCTGTATTTTGAAATGGAAGGCGGCGCCTGGTGCTGTGTACGGCCGTCGGGGACAGAGCCGAAGATCAAGTTCTATATCGGCGTGGTCGGAACTGATGAGGACGACGCGGCGGAGAAGCTGGAGAATATGACGGCGGCGGTGCAGAAGCTGGCGGAGTGATGAACGTGCGGGAGGAAGCAGATCATGGGTATCGTGAGACTAAAGCCGAGCTGCAAGGATTATATCTGGGGCGGACGGCGTCTGATCGAGGAATACGGCAAACAGTATGACGGCGATGTGCTGGCGGAATGCTGGGAGCTGTCCTGCCACCCGGACGGCCCGTCTGTGGTGGACAGCGGTCCCTGCGCCGGGATGACGCTTCCGGAGTACATACAGAAACAGGGAAAGGATGCGCTCGGCAGCAACTGCCGGCGGTTTAAGGATTTCCCGATCCTGATTAAATTCATTGACGCGAAGGATAACCTGTCGATCCAGGTACACCCGGATAACCGTTACGCCCTTCAGCATGAGGGACAGTACGGGAAGACCGAGATGTGGTATGTGATGGACGCGGGGACGGAAGCATTTCTCTACTATGGGTTTAAGAAGGAGATCAGCCGGGAGGAATTCGCCCGCAGGATCCGGGAGGATACGCTCCTGGAGGTCCTGAACGCGGTTCCCGTGCATAAGGGCGACGTGCTGTTCATCGAGGCGGGGACGATCCACGCCATCGGGAAGGATATCCTGATCGCGGAGATCCAGCAGAATTCCAACGTGACCTACCGGGTCTATGATTACGGACGTGTCGGAAAGGACGGCAAGAAGCGGGATCTCCACATCGAGAAGGCCCTGGCGGTCACGAACCGGACGCCGATCATAAAGAACAGCGGAAGCTATCCCCATGTGGCCGACTGCGATTATTTCACCGTCGATCATGTGACGCTGGACGGGCGGATGATGAAGACGCTGGAGGGAACGGTGTCGGAGGAGTCGTTCGCCAGCATTCTGGTGCTGGACGGAGAGGGAACGATCACCTGCCGCGCGGGCTCTCCCGCCGGGAAGGGGACGCCGGACGGAAAGGGGGATCCGTTTGCCGCGGAAGGCCTGACCGCCGGCCGGGGAAGAACGGCGGCTGCGGGAGCGGCGCTTCCGGATCGGGAGGAAGCGCTGCCTTACAGGAAAGGGGACAGCCTTTTTCTGAGCGCAGGCAGCGGCGAATACCGGATCGAGGGCCGGATCGACGCGCTGATCACCCGGATCCGCGAGAAATCGGCGCCGGTGCGCATCGGTATCGAGATCGGCGGAACGCATACGAGGATCGGCCTGGTGGATATCCATCAAAAGCTGATCACGAATCTGGTTATGCCGACGGAACCGGAGCGCGGCGCACAGAGCGCGGCGGAAGAGATCGCGGCCCGGACGCAGCAGCTTTTGGACGAGACCGGCATCTGCATCGATCAGTGCGTCGGAGCCGGGATCGGCGTGGCCGGAACGGTGGATCGGATAAATGGGATCGTCCGCTATTCCAATAATATCGGCTGGGAAAATGTGAACCTGGCGGAACTATTCGGAAAATTGCTGCCGATCCCGGTGCGCGTCGCCAACAACGCAGACTGCGCCGCCCTTGGCGAGCTGGTGGCCGGCGCGGGAAAGGAATGCCAGGATCTGGTGCTGCTGACGCTGGGGACCGGGGTCGGCAGCGGGATCATTCTGGACGGCGAGATCTACGAGGGAGGCCGTGTGGGCGGCGCGGAGCTGGGCCATATGGTCATCGTGGAGAACGGCGAGCCCTGCAGCTGCGGCCGTAAGGGGTGCCTGGAGGCGTATGTGTCGGCCGGGGCGCTTAAGAGAGAGGCGGCGAGGGCAAGTGCAGAGATGCTTAAACGGAAAGCTGCGGGGGCAGTCTCAGAGTCGCTTAAGCGGGAGAACAGAAGGACAACGGTGTCGGCTGCAGGAGCTTTCGTTGATAGTGCGGATGGCAGCCCGGATGGCATCGAGCTGACGACTGAGTCTATCTTTGCGGCGGCCGCCGCAGGCGATGCGGCGATGCAGGCAGTTGCGGACGCCTATGTCCGCAGGCTCGGGATCGGCATCGTGAATATCATTAATATTTTCCGGCCCCAGACCGTGCTGCTGGGCGGAACGCTTTCGGCGCAGATGGAACCGCTTCTTAAACCGCTTAAAGAGATCGCGGCCCGGAACTGTTTCGGAGGAGCAGACGGAGAGCTGTCGGATATCGCCATCGCGGCGCTGGGAGAGAAGGCCGGGATGATCGGGGCCGCGAACTTGTAAGATTTTGAGGCGCCGTGAGCCGCTGCAGCCGGGAGAACAGGGCAGCTGAGACGGTCGGCGGATGCGCATGGAGATCATGAGACAGGCGGGAGCCGAAAGCTGACGGAATGTATTTGAAAATGGATGAAAAGCAGATATATCAAAAATTTATATAGAATGAGAGGAGAATGAATATGAGCAAGTACAAAATGATCGCGCCGGCGGTTCCGAATATGCCCTGGCAGGAAGGCCCGTCGTCATTTACCGGGGCGCCCGTGTGGCGCTACAGCGAGAATCCCATCATCGGACGGAATCCGCTGAAGAACGTGGCACGTATCTTCAACAGCGCCGTTATGCCCTATGAGGACGGATTCATCGGCGTGTTCCGCGGCGAGCAGAACAACGGGATCCCCTATATCTATATGGGGCGGAGCAGCGACGCCGTTCACTGGAAATTTGACGAGGAGAAGATCCCGTTCGTGGACGAGGAGGGCAGGCCTTTCATGCCGGTCTACGCTTACGATCCGCGTCTGGTGAAGGTGGAGGATACCTACTATATCATCTGGTGCCAGGATTTCTACGGCGCGGCCATCGGTATGGCGAAGACTACGGATTTCAAGACATTTACACGGCTGGAAAATCCATTTCTGCCGTTTAACCGCAACGCGGTGCTTTTCCCGCGGAAGATCCACGGCAATTTCTGCCTGCTGAGCCGTCCGTCGGACAGCGGCCATACGCCCTTCGGCGACGTGTTCTTAAGCGAGAGCCCGGATCTGGTGTACTGGGGAAAGCACCGTCATGTGATGAGCAAGGGTTCTGAATGGTGGGAGTCCTTAAAGATCGGCGGCGGCGCGGCGCCCATCGAGACCAGCGAAGGGTGGCTTCTGCTCTACCACGGCGTCTCCGGCACCTGCAACGGTTACGTCTACAGCGTCGGCGGGGCGATCCTGGATATCGACAATCCGTCCATTGTAAAATACCGCTGCGAGGATTTCCTCCTGACGCCGGAGGAATGGTATGAGGAGCGGGGCTTCGTGCCCAACGTCTGCTTCCCCTGCGCGACGATCCACGACAGTGAGACCGGCCGGATCGCGATCTATTACGGCGCGGCGGACAGTTATGTGGGTCTGGCGTTTACACGTCTGGACGACATCATGGATTATATCAGGGATCACAGTAAGGTGAACGGTACGGATACGGAGATTGGAAGAAGATAAATGGAAAATGCAGCCGGTCAGGGCCGCGGACAGGGAGATGTGCCGCGGACTGGCCGGCTTTTGCGGTAAAGATCCGGCAGAAAGGTATGGGATGACAGAATGGATAACAGAGAGAGGACAGGAGCAATAAAAAATGCGGCCGGAAGAGCCGAAGAGGGGAGAAGGACGGCCTGGAATGCCGGAGCGGGGAGAGAAGAAGCGACCGGGAATGCAGGAGCGGGGAGAGAGGATTCAGCCGTCTGGAAGAGTAAATTGGCATCATACGCGCAGGCAGGCGATGTTCTGGTCTCTCCGTGGGACGGAAAGCTGCAGTACGAAGGCAGGATCGATTTCGGCGGGGACGCGGGCCCGGTGTGGGTATATCCGGCAACCTATGTTCGAATGAGGTTTATCGGGGACAGGTTGTCTGTGGTACTGACCAATGAACACGCCTACTGGGACAATTACCTGGGGTATCTGCTGGATGGGAAGCAGTACTGCGTGAAGTTGCCGGAAAGCGGAACGGCGTGCGTGGAGTTTGTTGCACCTGCCGGTGCCGAAGCAGCTGCGGCAGAGAAAGCGGAGGCAGCCGCAGCAGAGAAAACGGAGGCAGCCGTGGCAGAGCGGGTGGCTGAGGCGGAACAAGCAGAAGTCGCCGCGGCAGCAGGCGGAGCGGCGGTTCACGACCTCCTTCTTTTCAAGCGCCAGGACTCGTGTCATATGGTGCAGATCCACGGCTTTATCGGAAGTCCCGGTCTGCAGCTTCTGTCCTGTGAACCGCTGCCCGCGCGGCGCATCGAGATCTACGGCGACTCCGTATCCGCCGGAGAGGTGTCGGAGGCGGTGGACTACTGCGGTCTGCCGGATCCGGATCATCACGGAGAATATTCCAACAGCTATTATTCCTACGCCTGGCTCACCGCCCGCAGGCTTGGAGCCCGGCTCCACGATATTGCCCAGGGCGGCATCGCGCTGATGGACGGCTGCGGATATTTCATGGAACCGCAGTCTCTGGGGATGGAGCGCACGTATGACCTGATCCAGTACCAGCCGCAGATCCTGGCCGGACGCCCTGCGGTGAAATGGGACTTCGGCCGTTACCGTCCCCAGGTAGTCATCGTGGCCCTGGGGCAGAATGACGCCCATCCGGTCGATTTCTGCGGCGAGGATTATGAAGGCGAGAAGTCCGCGGCGTGGCGCAGGCATTACGCGGAATTTGTACGCAAGCTGTGCCGGATCCATCCGCAGGCGCAGGTGATCTGTATGACCACGATCCTGGGTCACCATCCAAACTGGGACAGGGCCATCGGCGAGGTATGCGCGCAGCTTGCCAAAGAGCAGCTGCCGGTGCATCATTTCCTGTTCAGTAATAACGGCTGCGGGACCCAGGGACATATCCGGATCCCGGAGGCGGAGCGGATGGCAGAGGAGCTTTCGGCTTTCATCGACGGTCTGGGCGAGGATATCTGGCGCGATACGTCCCGGCTTCAGCGCGTGATGGAGCGCGCGGCGGCCGGAGAGAATATAACGGTCGGTTTTCTGGGCGGTTCCATCACCCAGGGAAGTCTGGCATCAGAGCCGGGGAAATGCTACGCCGCGCTGACCTTTGACTGGTGGCGGAACCATTTCCCGGCGTCGAAGGCGAAGTATGTGAACGCCGGGATCGGCGGGACGACGTCCCATTTCGGCGCGGCGCGGGTGGAAGCGGACCTGCTTTCGCAGCGGCCGGACGTGGTGTTCGTGGAATTCTCCGTCAATGATACGGACGAGGCGCATTTTATGGAGACCTATGAGGGACTGGTCCGCCGGATCCTGTCCTGTGACTGGCGGCCGGCCATCGTGCTGATCCATAACCGATTTTATGACAGCGGCGCGGCGGCGCAGCCGGTCCATGACCGGATCGGCCGGTACTATGAGCTCCCGCGGGTCTGCGTGGGCGATGTGCTCTATGGAAAGCTGCAGGCGGGCGAAATGAAAATGGAAGAACTGACGCCGGACGGTCTGCACCCCAACGATAAGGGCCACGCGATGATCGCGGAGATGATCTGCGCATTTCTGGAGAAGGCGGATGAGAAGCGGCGCGAGGAAGCCCGGAAGGAGACGCTGTCCCAGGAAAAAATCGGGCAGCATGGCTGGAATCACCAGACAGAAGCAGAGCAGCACAGCCTGAAGCAGCAGACAGAAACGAAACAGTATAGCCCGAATAGCCAGGCAGATCGTACGCCTCTCACCCGCAACCGCTATGAACACGCCAGACGCCTGCGCGCCGCGGATATCACGCCCGCAGAGATCAGCGGTTTTGAGGCGGATCCCGCGCCCCAGCAGGGGATCACGGATATTTTTAAGCGCGGCTGGACCGCCATCGGAAACGGTTCAGAGATTACCTTCCGCTTCCGCGCGTCCTGTATCGCGATCCAATACCGCCGCACGATCCGGGGACGCGCGCCGAAGGCACAGGTCTGGCTGGACCGCGCCGGGACGCAGGTGGAGCCGCGCATGATCCTGGACGGCAATTTCGATGAAACCTGGGGAGACTGCCTTGCGTTGGAGACCGTCCTCGAAGCAGAGGAGGAGGCGGATCATACGCTGACGCTGCGGATCATTGACGCAGACGGAGCGGTGATCCCGTTTTATCTGGTGTCGCTGATCGTTGCTTAAACAGGAATCCCTATTCCCGCGGTCGGTTTTTTATTCTTTCCTTTTTCGGTCCAGTATAGTATAATAATGAGGACGGCGTCGGTGACGCTCGCGTCAATCGGATTTGTGGAAAAGTGTGCTTTTGCGGTGTGATTTTTTGCTTGAAGTGTAAAATGTGTGCCGGGTGCAGAATAAAATCGGACAATATGTGGCTTTATGAAGGAGGAAACATGAATATTACTATTGAAAAACTTTCAAGAACAAATATGACGGACTTCTTTGATTTCTTCGACAACAGGGCTTTTTCAGACGGTTCCCCTTTTGCGCCCTGTTACTGCAACGCGTTTTATCTGACGGCCGAGGAGGTCTGCGACGGCATAGGAAAGCGGTCAGAGATGCTTGGCGGAGGACTTGAAGGTCTTGCTCTTGCGTTAAAAGAATCTGCAAAAGAACTCATAGAAAAGTGTATTATGCAGGGCTATCTTGCCTATGTGGACGGAATTGCCATAGGCTGGTGCAATGCAAACGACAGGCAGAATTATGTTCGCGCAGGTTCGTTTATTCCCGATGAGAAACGTGATGAGGACTACTATATTTCAAATG
>CANQGA010000038.1 GCA_947600145.1 uncultured Lachnospiraceae bacterium
CGGAGAATATGAGATCAGCGCGGCCGCCTCCTCGCGGGATATCCGGCAGCAGAGCCGGGTTTATCTTGCAGGCGGCGCGCCCTACACCCAGTCGGGGAACGGGCGGGATATGATAGGATAAATGCAAGAAACGCGTCACTGGCGCGTTTCTTGCATACTGACGTAAAACAAGAAGAGCGCCTTCCGGCGCTCTTTTCGTACGCTTGTCTGCCGTCCGGCTGTCTACTTCGCAGCCAGATATTCCTGGATCATGGCAAGTACCTGGTCGCAGTTCAGGCCGTGTACCATGCAGGCTTCCTCCAGGCTCTCGTTAATGGAAGAAGGGCATCCCACGCAGTGCATGCCTGCCTGCATCAGGATATAAGCGATGCCCGGCTGAAACTGCAGCATCTCGCCCATCGTTGTCGCCTTGGTGATCTCCATATCGGTATGACTCCTTTCTCTCGCGGTTGTCCGCCGCCTGTATCTGAAGATACTTTAGCACGTTTTGGCCGAAAATACAACAAGGGCGCGGTAAATTTTTAACTTGCAATCCATGCTGCCGGATAATATAATGAATCCATCCTGGTGAATTTTGATCCCTGCGGCGGGCGGCCGCGCGCCGGGGCGGATAACCGCTCCTGACGGATCGAGGGGGTAGGAATATGATCGAGATTTATGTACGGTTATCGGTGATGACCGTCCTGACGGTTATGGTGTCGGCGGGCCTTTATATGGCGGAGAAGAAGACCGCGTTCGGCGCCTGGAAGCCGAACGCGCGGCAGGTGCTTTACGGAGTGATCTTCGGAGCCCTGTCGGTCTGCGGCACGGAATTCGGCGTTACGGTGGAAGGCATCACCTTCAATGAGAGTACGGCCGCGCCTCTCTGCGCGGGGCTGATCTTCGGCGCGCCCGCGGGGCTGATCTCCGGTCTGATCGGAGGCGTGGAGCGCTATCTGGCTACATTCTGGGGCGCCGGGTATTACGGCCGTTTTGCCGGAAGCATCGCGATCCTGTTCGCGGGAGTCTCCGGGGCGGCCATGCGCCGGTTTATGTTTGACAATAAGAAGCCTGCCTGGTATTACGGTCTGGCAGCAGGACTCATTGCGGAGGTAGTGGACATGCTGCTTCTTCTGCTGACCAGAGTGGACGACATCCGGCGGGCATTTTATACCGTGGAGCTTGGGGCGGTCCCGCTGGCCCTGATGAACGGCCTCGCGGTGATGCTTTCCCTGCTCCTCGTGGCGGCCATCGGAAAAGACCGGCGGGGACGGGGGACGGGGGGGACGGAAAGCGCCCGGGCGGGCCTGGTCCAGACCTTCCAGAAATGGCTCCTGGTCTGCGTGACGCTGGCCTTTCTGGCTACCAGCGTCTTCACGTTCTGGGTGGAAGACGGCATCTCCGGCAGTCAGGTCGAGAGCATGCTGAAGCTGAACATCACGGATGTGAGCAGGGACATTCTGGAGGCGTCGGACGCGAACCTGCTGAAGGTGGCCCGGGAAACGGCGGTGCTTCTGCAGGTGGTGGAGAGCGACGCGGACAAGGTGACTTCGGAGACCCTGCGCGGGATACGGAATTATTACCGGGTAGCGGAGCTGAACCTGGTGGACGAAAATGGGATCGTGACGGCCACCACCCGCGAGGGGGCGGAAGGCTATGATATGGCATCCGAGGAGCAGTCCGCCGTATTTATGGAGCTTCTGGACGGAAAGCAGGAGATGGTCCAGAGCTATCAGCCGACCGGCTTCGATCCGTCCGTCTACCGCAAATACGCCGGGATCGCGCTGGAGGGCGGCGGCTTTCTGCAGGTGGGCTATGACGCGGCCCAGTTTCAGCAGGACATTGCCGATCAGGCCGCGGCGGCCACGATGAACCGCCATGTGGGCGAGCAGGGCTTTATCGTAGTCTGCGATGAGAACTGGCGGATCGTCAGCGATTCCAGCGGGCATACGGGGCAGGTCATGCAGGATCTGGATACGACGGGATACCGGCTCAACACGGAGAACATAACGGATTTTGAGGTATTTCACGCGGATATCTACGGCGTCTTTTCCCACTGCATGTATATGCAGACCGAGGGCTATATCATCCTGGGCGTGATCCCGGAGACCGAGGCCGTATTTGCCAGAAATGTGTCCCTGTATGTGTCGTTATTTATGGAAGTCATCATATTTACCATCCTGTTCGTCCTGATCTATATCCTGATCAAGCGGCTGATCATCGATAATATCCACCGGATCAACCGGTCGCTGGCGCGGATCACGGAAGGCAATCTGGACGTGAAGGTGGACGTGCGGGCCAATGAGGAGTTCGCGTCCCTTTCCGACGATATCAATGCCACCGTGGACGTACTGAAGCATTATATCGACGAGGCCGCGTCCCGCATCGACAAGGAGCTGGCCCTGGCCAGGGCGATTCAGGCCTCCGCGCTTCCGTCCGTATTTCCGCCGTACCCCGCGAGGACAGAGTTTGATATCTGGGCGGGGATGCGGCCGGCAAAGGAGGTCGGCGGGGATTTCTATGATTTCTACATGCTGGGCGACAATAAACTGGGATTTCTGGTCGCGGATGTGTCCGGCAAAGGGATCCCGGCGGCCATGTTCATGATGACGGCCAAGACGCTGATCAAGAGCCTGGCCGAGACCGGCATGCCGGTCGAGCAGGTGATGACGGAGGCGAACGAACATCTGTGCGCGGAGAACAGCGCGGGGATGTTTGTGACGGCGTGGATGGGGATCCTGAATCTGGAGACGGGGCTTGTGACGTTCGCGAACGCGGGACATAACCCGCCGCTGCTTCGGAAGGGCACGGGCGGATTTGAGTATCTGAGATCCCGCGCCGGACTGGTGCTGGCCGCCATGGAAGGGATCGCTTACCGCAGGAATGAGGTCCAGCTGGAGCCGGGCGATGTGATCTATCTGTACACGGACGGCGTGACGGAGGCGACCAACGGGCAGCAGGAGCTGTACGGGGAGGAACGTCTGAAGCGATATCTGGACCGCGCCGGCGGGCGCGGGGAGGCGGCACCGGGAATGCCGGAGGATGCATCGACGGAGGTGCCGGCGGATGCACCGGCAGAGGCGCCGACGGATGCGTCGACGGAAGCGCCGGCAGATGCATTGACGGAAGCGCCGGCGGATGCGTCTACAAATGCGTCGGCGGATGTGTCTACAAATGCGCTGGCAGACGCGTCGACAGAGACGCCGGCAGATGCACTGTCTGCCGCGGAATACGGGCAGAACGGCCCTGGCGCTCTGCTCGCATGGAAATACGAGCCGGAATCCGTCTGCCGCGGAGTCCTGGCGGACGTGGACCGGTTTGCGGGAGATGCCCCGCAGTTCGACGACATCACGATGGTGTGTCTGCGGTACCGCGGCCATGGGCAGGAGATCACGACAGACGCCGCGGTGGAACGCGCGGGAGAGGTGACGGAGTTTGTGGAGAGGTGCCTTGGCGAAGCCGGCTGTCCGCAGAAGACCGTCATGCAGATCAATGTGATCGTGGATGAGATCTTTACCAATATAGCCAGCTACGCGTACGGAAATAAGCCCGGGAGCGCTACGGTCCGCGTTGCGGTCAACGAGAATCTCCGGGAGGCGGTCGTCACATTCCTGGATCAGGGGATTCCGTTCAATCCGCTTGACCGGGAGGATCCGGACGTGACAGTCAGGGCGGAGGACCGGGCGATCGGCGGTCTTGGGATCTTCCTGGCCAAACAGATGTCGGATGAGATCGGGTATGAGTACCGGGACCATCAGAATATCCTGACGGTGCGGAAGAAATTTTAGGACGCCGGGATGGCTGTCCGGGGCCGGCAGATTTGACAAACCGGCGGATTGAAGATATAATATTTAGAAGAAGCAGGAGATGCGGCATCAAACTGGAGGGGGACAGATGTACGAATCGGGGGAGAATTATCTGGAGACGATCCTGATGCTGAAGGAGAAGCAGGGAGCGGTCCGTTCCATTGACATCGCCAGGTCGCTGAATTTCAGCAAGCCCAGCGTCAGCCGGGCCGTCGGGATCTTGCGGGAGGACGGCTATCTTACGATGGAGCCCGGAGGCGAGCTGGAACTGACGGAGAAGGGCATGCGGAAGGCCGGGGCCATTTACGAACGGCATAAGCTTCTGACGGCTTTTTTACGGCAGGTCAGCGGCGTATCGGCGGAGACTGCCGAGGAGGACGCCTGCCGGATGGAGCACATCATCAGCGAGGAGACGTTTCAGGGGATCAAGCGGTTTATGAGCCGGGAGCGGGAGTAAAGGAAGAAAGAGCAGGGGCGCTGTGCGCGGATGCCGGAAGCATCCGCGGTATGGCGCCTTGAGTATTTCCATGCAGGCAGCGTGCCAGTGACGCGCTTTCTGTATTATATCATCATAGGAGGACATCTATGGATACGACGGATCGGGGGTTAAGTTTACTGAAAAAGGGGCAAAAGGGATTTTTCCACGCGGTGTTCAGCCGTGTGGGGATCATGATCGTGCTTCTGGTGCTGCAGGTGCTTTTTTTGTTCATGGCGTTCTTTCGGTTCGCCCAGTTCCTGCCCCACGTGTTGGGCAGCGCGGCTGTATTTACGGTATTCATGGTGCTGTATCTTTTAAACAGCAGGCTGGATCCGACCGCCAAGATCACATGGCTGGTCGTCATCATGCTGCTTCCGGTGTTCGGGGCGCTGCTGTTCTGGTATACCCAGAGTGATATCGGCCATCGGGCCGTCCATGCGCGGCTGCAGGAGCTGATCGATGAGACGAAGGAGAGGCTTGCGCAGGATCCGGAAGTGATGGAGGCGCTGGAAGCGGCGAACCCGGACGAAGTCTCCCTGGCGCGCTACGTCCGCCGCAGCGGGTGCTTCCCGGTGTACGAGGACACGAAGGTCACGTATTTTCCGCTGGGCGAGGACAAGTTCGGTCAGATGCTCACGCAGCTGAGATCGGCGAAGAGGTACATTTTCATGGAATACTTCATCGTCGAGGAAGGCCTGATGTGGGGGAAGATCCTGGAGATCCTGGCGGAGAAGGTGCGCGAAGGCGTGGAGGTGCGGGTCATGTACGACGGCACCTGCGAATTCTCGACGCTGCCCCACAACTATCCGGAAAAGCTGAAAAAGCTGGGGATCCAGTGTAAAATGTTCTCGCCGGTGACGCCGTTTCTTTCTACCCACTATAATTACCGCGACCACCGGAAGATCCTGGTGATCGACGGCCGCACCGCGTTCACCGGCGGCGTGAATCTGGCGGATGAGTATATCAACCAGAGGGAGAGGTTCGGCCACTGGAAAGACACCGCGATCATGCTGGAGGGCGGCGCGGCGCAGAGCTTCGCGCTTATGTTCCTGCAGATGTGGAACATCACGGAGCGGACGCCGGAATTTGACAAATATCTGGACGCGGCGGCGGATGACGCGGTTGGGAAAGCCGGTGGTTCGGCCGCAGCTGAGGCGGCAGATGGAAAAGCCGGGGAACCGGCCGCAACAGGCTTTGTCCTTCCTTACGGCGACTGTCCGCTGGACAGCGACAAGCTGGGCGAGCGGGTCTACATGGATATCCTGAACCGGTCCCGTAGCTATGTCCATATCATGTCGCCGTATCTGATCCTGGACGGCGAGATGGAGACGGCGCTGAAATTCGCGGCGGAGAAGGGCATCGACGTGAAGCTGATCCTGCCCGGCATTCCGGACAAGCCCATGCCCTACGCGCTGGCCAAGAGCCATTACCGGTCCCTGCTGGCTTCCGGCGTTAAGATCTACGAGTACACGCCCGGCTTCGTCCACGCGAAGGTATTCGTCAGCGACGACTGCCGCGCCGTGGTGGGCACCATCAACCTGGATTACCGCAGCCTTTACCATCATTTCGAGTGCGCGGCCTATATGTACCGGACCGAATGTATTTCCGATATTGAAAAGGACTTCCAGGAAACGCTTGTCAAATGCCGCCAGGTGACGCCGGAGACGGTCAGGAACGAGAAATGGACCGTGAAGCTGACCGGATTCGTGATGAAGGCGGTGGCGCCGCTTCTGTAAAGGCGGCCGGCAAATCCGCGATAGAAGATCGGGGAAGCGTTTCGCCTGCGAACCCGCGATAGAAGATCGGGGAAGCGTTTCGCCCACGGATGCGTGACAGAAGATCGGGGAAGCGCTTCGCCCGCGAACCCGCGAAAGCAGATTGGGAAAGCCGTCTGCCGTCTTGACTTTGCATGCGTTTTGTGACAAAATAAGATGTTAGAAAAAATGGAAAAGAAGGTTGATCATCATGACTAAAATTGACATCGTCTCCGGATTCCTGGGAGCCGGAAAAACCACATTTATCAAGAAGCTTCTGGAGGAAGCCATTGCCGGGGAGCAGGTGGTCCTGATCGAGAATGAGTTCGGTCAGATCGGCATTGACGGCGGGTTTTTAAAGGACGCCGGCATCGAGATCCGGGAGATGAATTCCGGGTGCATCTGCTGTTCGCTGGTAGGCGACTTCGGCAAGTCCCTGGCGGAGGTCCTGAATACCTATAAGCCCGACCGGGTCATCATCGAGCCGTCCGGCGTGGGGAAGCTCTCCGACGTGATGAAGGCGGTCATCGATGTGGCGGCTGACGTGGACGTGCGTCTGAACAGCGCCGTGACCATCGTGGACGCATCCAAGTGCAGGATGTACATGAAGAATTTCGGCGAGTTCTTCAATAACCAGATTGAGAATGCGGGAACCATCGTGCTGAGCCGTACCGATGTGCTGGACGCGGCGAAGGTGCAGCAGGCCGTGGAGCTGATCCGCCAGCACAACCAGACGGCGTCCGTGGTGACGACGCCCTGCGCCCAGTTATCCGGCGCGCAGCTTCTGGAGATCATCGAGAAGCCGGATACCATGGCAGAGGATCTGATGAAGGAAGTGCGTGAGAAGCACGCGCATCACGATGAGGACGAGCATGAGCATCATCATCACCATCACGGCGATGAGGAGTGCTGCTGTCATGACCACGAGCACCACCACCATCATCATGACGATGATGATGACGACGAGGATGAGCACGAGCACGAGCATCATCACCACCACGATGATGACGACGAGGATGAGCATGAGCATCATCACCATCACGATGATGACGAAGACGAGGACGGGCACGGACACCATCATCACGATCACGACGAGGAATGCGGCTGCGGCCATGAGCATCATCATCACCATCATCACCACGACGGCGAATGCGACTGCGGCTGCGACCACGACCATGACGCCGACGAGGTCTTCGTCAGCTGGGGTCTTGAGAATGTGGGCGCCGTCAGCCGTTCCGCCCTGGAGGCGATCCTGGACGAGCTGGCCAACGGCAACGCCTACGGCGATGTGCTCCGCGCCAAGGGCATGGTGCCTTCCGCGGACAAGGCCGGCGAGTGGTACTATTTTGACATCGTACCCGACGAGATGGAGATCCGCACCGGTACTCCGGACTACACCGGCAAGGTCTGCGTCATCGGAGCGCAGCTGAAGGAAGACGAACTTGAGAAAGCGTTCGGGCGGAAGTAGATGAGAACGCCGAAGGAGTAATAAAAGCTATGGGACCTATGATTGAAGACGACGTAACGCCATTATTTATCATCAACGGATTTCTGGAGGCGGGCAAGACCCAGTTCCTGCAGTTCACCATGAGCCAGGACTATTTCCAGACAGACGGGCGGACCCTTCTGATCGTCTGCGAAGAGGGCGATACGGAATACGATGTGAAGCTTCTGAAGGCCTACGGGACGGTCATGATCACCGTGGACAGCATGGATGGGATCACGCCGGAGAAGCTGACCGAGTATAAGAAACGATATAATCCGGAGCGCGTCCTGATGGAGTGGAACGGCATGTGGAACCAGGACGAGCTGCGGATCCCGAAGGACTGGACCGTATACCAGCAGATTACGATCATCGACGGCTCCACCTTCGATCTGTACGTGAAGAACATGAAGCCGCTTCTCGGCGCGATGGTGCGCAATTCGGAACTGATCATCTGCAACCGCTGCGACGGCGTGGAGGATCTGGAAGGCTACCGCAGAACGCTCCTGGCCATGAACAACCAGGCGGAGATCGTATTTGAGGGAGAAGACGGCGAGATCTCGGAGATTTCCGAGGCGGACCTGCCTTACGATATGTCGGCGGATGTGGTGAAGATCGCGCCCCAGGACTACGGCATCTGGTATATCGACTGCATGGATAAGCCGGACCGTTACCGCGGCCGGGTGGTGGAGTTCACCGGAATGGTGCTGAAATCTACCAAATTCCCGAAGAATTATTTCGTGCCGGGGCGGATGGCCATGACCTGCTGCGAGGCGGATATGTCATTCCTGGGATATATCTGCAAGGCGCGGGAGGCGAAGAACCTGGCTACCAGACAGTGGGTGAAGGTCCGCGCCCGCATCGAGTATGAGGAGTGGCAGGACTATGACGGCGTCGGGCCGGTGCTTTACGCGGAGAGCGTGGAGAAGGCGGAACCGATTCGGGATATCGTGCAGTTCTGAGAACGCGGAATGCGGATCGTCCGGTCTGCGGCATCCTGTTTCGGCAGCCGGAACGAATATTTTCGCGCAGAAAGGGCGGAAACGATGGATACAAGGATCATACTGGCCTCCGCGTCCCCGCGCAGGCAGGAGCTTTTGCGGCAGGTGGGACTTGTTCCGGAGGTCGTGCCGAGCCATGTGGATGAGAGCGGCGTGTCCGGAACGCCGGAGCAGATCGTGAAGGAATTGTCCCGCAGGAAGGCGGAGGATGTGGCGGAGCAGATCTGCCGGGGAAGGGCTGAGAAAGCGGGCAGTGTCCCGGAGACGGCCGTGGTCATCGGCGCCGATACGGTGGTCGCCGCGGACGGCCGGATCTTAGGCAAACCGAAAAGCGAAGAGGAAGCCGCCGCCATGATCCGGCTTCTTGCCGGACGCGTCCACCATGTCTATACCGGCGTCACGATGATATTCCTTTCAGAGGACGCGAAGTCCGCTCGCGGAGCGGGAACCGCCGCAAGCGGGGGATACGAAAGCGTTTGGCGCGTTACCTTTGCGGAAAGCACGGAAGTGGAGGTCTATCCGATGACGGAACAGCAGATCGCCCGGTATGTGGCGACCGGCGAGCCCATGGACAAGGCCGGCGCCTACGGCATCCAGGGATATTTCGCGGCGTACGTGAAAGGCATCCGCGGAGATTATAACAATGTGGTCGGGCTGCCCGCGGCGCGGGTATGCCGGGAATTGACTGAAAAACACCTGTCAGCGGGAATCCTGTAATTCCCGCCGGCAGGTGTTAATTTTTGGATCGAAAACAGCCGTCTTACTCCCATACCACCGGCGTAGGCCGGTTGGAGGAAAATACGTCCTCGGCCCTGAACAGATCGTCCAGCTTCCGGGAGGAGCTCCCCTCGCCGGCGGCGATATCCATCCACATCCGGTAGCCGTCCAGATTGCGGCGGCCCTGGCGCAGATAATCGTCGCCCAGCTGGACCCAGTGCTCATTGGAATCCACGTTGCAGAAGTAATTAAAGCCAAGGGACTTCATATACATGAATCGTTCGTTGTCATGGGTATACGCGTGCCAGTCGCACACGTCGGCGCCGAACGGATAGAGAATGATATCCGTCGGGCCGATCAGGGACTCGACTTCAGCTTCCCATTTGTCACAGTCGGTCTTGAACTTGTCATAGGAGATCTGGCCCAGATCGCGGTGGCCCCAGCTGTGGGAGGCCAGTTCCCAGCCGTTGTCCCTGAGACACTGGGCCACGGCGGAGGCAGCCTGGCAGTCCGCTTCGTAGTTGGGATTCGTATCCTTGTAGGAAGCGGCCGTCCGGTATCCCATGATCCCCTGATAGCCCGTGAAGGCGATCACGGCCCGCGCCCCTCTGTAGGAAAAATCCGGGTGTTCCTGGATGAAATCCTCCAGAATCGGAACCAGGTCGTAGGAGCCCACGGACACCGTTCCATCGTCCAGCACCATCTCGCAGGCCGGCTTTCCGTCGTCGCCGATCACCATGCGTCTGGCGAATCCGTCGTCTTCCATATATTCATAATAGCATACATCGTCTTCCGACATGACGAACGCTTTCTTGCCCGGAGGCAGCAGGATCTTCCCGCGGGTCATCTGCCCGTTCTCCATCGTCGCGATATCGTGGAGCCGCACAAGAACAAACCCCTTCTCGTACATGGAGTTCAGGATCTTTAAAAATTCATCCCTGGTGGTCATGACCTGATTATAGCCGGATGCGTCGCCGTCTCCGTCAAACGCTTTGGCTTCGTCCATGACCAGGGAATGAAAAAAAACGTGCGTGATCTCCGTGATCGGATATTCCAGAAGCGTGGCTTTCACGCTCTCATATTCTGCGATGGCGGCGTCGACGGAAGGGTCGCCCGCGGCGCCGTCCGCGGATGCGGCGAGTCCGGAGCTTTTCAGAAGCTCAATGGCCGCGTCGTAATCATATCCGGCCGCCAGCCGCCCGGCATCCTTAAGCAGGGTGTCGAGGGAAGCGTCTGTCTCCGCCTCCGCTGGAAGGCCTTCCGCGCCTCCGTCCGTCCCGTTCTCATCCGGGCCGGAAGACGGATCCTCCTCCGAATCGGGAGTCGTATCCCCCTTGCCGCCGGGCTGTTCCGCACCGGCGTTTTCTATCGCCAGCGCGATATGCTGACCGAGCTTGAACGCGGCCCCGCCGAGGACGCCGATGATCGTAAGTCCGATCAGGAAATAGGGAAGCTGGCCGATCAGCCGGCTCCGTTTTCGCCGGAGCAGTCTCTTTCTGCGATAGGAACTCGATTTATTCTGGCTGTTCATGGTATCCCCCACAAAGTTTGCTTAAACCACGTTCAGTATACCACATCCTGTCGAACAATGTAAATCCTTGTCAGGAAGAAATGTGAAAAAAGATTGCGCCGCGTCCATACATTTAGTAAGAGAAATGGAGTTGGAGGATCGTATGAAAAGAATGAGAAAATGTATGGCGGCGTGGGGGTTATCGCTGGCGCTGGCGGCCGGTCCGCTGCTTTCGGGGACCGTTCTGGGCGCGGAGCAGAAGCTTTCCGCAGAAGGAGCTGCCTCCGGAACCATTCGGAGCGCGGAGCTTCCGCCTTCCATCCCGGCAGGCAGCAGTCTGGCAAAGGCCGCGGCGGCCCTTGCCGGCGGCCCTGAGATCGCGGCGCCGTCCGCCGTTCTGATGGAGGCGGCCACCGGCCAGGTGATCTATGAGAAGAACGCGGATGAAAAGCGGAGTCCGGCCAGTATTACGAAGATCATGACGCTGATCCTGATCTTCGACGCCCTGGAGAGCGGAAAGATCAAAATGACGGACGAGGTCGTCACGAGCGCATACGCCAAATCGATGGGAGGTTCTCAGGTGTTTCTGGAGGAAGGAGAGATCCAGACCGTGGAGACGCTGATCAAGTGTATCGTCATCGCTTCCGGCAATGACGCCAGCGTGGCGATGGCCGAGTATATCGCCGGGGACGAGGGGACGTTCGTGCAGATGATGAATGAGCGGGCGGCAGGACTCGGCATGACCGGCACCCATTTCGTGGACTGCTGCGGCCTGACGGAGTCGCCGGAGCATCTGACGACGGCCCGGGACATCGCGGTCATGTCGCGGGAGCTGATCAACCGTTATCCGCAGATCCACAATTATTCCACGATCTGGATGGACACGATCACCCATGTGACGAAACAGGGCGCGAAGGAATTCGGCCTGGCGAACACCAACAAACTCCTGAAGATGGCGGTGAATTTCAATGTAACAGGCTTAAAGACCGGTTCCACCTCTATCGCCGGATACTGCCTGTCCGCCACGGCGGAGAAGGACGGCGTGCGGCTGATCGCCTCGGTCATGGCGGCGCCGGACTACAAGGCACGATTCGCGGACGCGGCCGCGCTTCTGAATTACGGGTATGCCAACTGCAGGCTCTATGAGGACAAAGAGCCGCCTGAGCTTCCGATGCTGTCGGTAAGCGGCGGCGTCGAGGACGCGGCAGGGCTGCGGTACGGCGGAACATTTTCCTATCTGGGGCTTCATGGGGAGGATTTCACGGCGGTGGAGAGAACGCTCGTCCTGCCGGAGAGCGTGGAAGCCCCGCTGGCGGAAGGCTGCGCGGTCGGAACGCTGGAATACACGCTGAACGGAGAAAAGCTCGGAGAGATCCCGATTCTGGCGGACGAAAGTGTGGAGGAGGCCGGGTATCTGGATTATCTGGAAGATCTCTTTGCGGAATGGAGAGTGGGACAATAAAAAATGTCGTAGAGTGACCTACTCTACGACAGCCTCTTTAAGCCGAATGTTTCTTTCATCATACGCATTTTACAAAAGAAAGCGGTGTTTGTCAATAGATTTGGGAGTAAAATCTGGATAATATGGCGGCTGGATGGATTATGGACGGAAGAATTTTCCCGGTTTTACTGCTATTAGCCGTCAATAACCGTCACGATCTGCGGAAGGGAAGAAGGAGGCTCAAAAGGATGTCGAGGAAGGGAGAAAATATTTATCAGAGAAAAGACGGCCGGTGGGAAGGCCGGTGCATTAAAGGCAGAGGAGAAGACCGAAGATATCTGTATGAATATGTATATGCAGATACCTATCAGGAAGTGAAAGAACGGCTGATCATGAAGAAATCAAAGGTTCTTCTTTCTAAAGGGCAGCCGCAGGAAGACAGGCCGTGTAAAGTTCCCGGGCCTGCTTCGGAATCCGTCATTTTCCGGCGATTGGCAGAAAACTGGCTCGCCGCGACGCGGTGCCGGGTCCGGGAGTCTACCTATATCAAATACCGCAACCTCCTGAATTCCTATATTCTTCCGGAATTGGGAGATAAGGAATGGAATGAGTTCAGTCAGGAACAGCTGGAGATATTCTGCCGGAAAATGCGCGCGGAAGGCGGATGCCGGCGTCGCGGGCTGTCGTCCAAAACGGTTTCCGACATACTCTCGGTAATTCGCGGGATCGCCCGCTACGCGTCAGGACGCGGCCTGGGGCTGCCCTGCGAGATGTCGCCCGTCGCGGTGAAAAAGGAAGCGAAAGAGATGCGCGTCCTGACTGAACGGGAACAGGAGACGCTGTGCCGCTTCCTCTGCGCGAATCTGAACGACTGCAGCATCGGGATCCTGATCTGCATGTTCACCGGCCTCCGGCTCGGAGAGATCTGCGCGCTTCGTTGGGAAGATGTCTCCCTGGCCGAACAGACCATCTATGTCCATCAGACGATGCAGCGTATCCAGAATGAGAGGAAGGAGGGGGACGTCCCGGACGAGCAGAAGACGAAGATCATTATCACCGCGCCGAAAAGCCATGATTCCATCCGCAGGATCCCTGTTCCGA
The DNA here is from genome assembly GCA_947600145.1 of uncultured Lachnospiraceae bacterium. Lineage (GTDB taxonomy): Bacteria > Bacillota > Clostridia > Lachnospirales > Lachnospiraceae > UBA3402. The sequence goes on from CANQGA010000038.1 coordinate 13,271, forward strand.
AGGAACTGGCGGAGATACTGGCCGCATACCGGGGAGGGAAGAAAGGCTATGTCCTGACCGGGCAGGCCGGGCGCTATGTGGAACCCCGTACAATGGAACGCCATTTTGCCAGGATTCTTGCGGAAGCGGGGATAGAAAGAGTCCACTTCCATACGCTCCGCCATACGTTCGCGACAAGGTGCGTAGAGAGAAATTTTGATATGAAGAGCCTCAGCGAAATTCTGGGACATGCCAATGTAAATATCACTTTGAACCGCTATGTTCACCCGTCTATGGAGCTGAAACGAAAGAATATGCAGAAACTTTCCGATCTTTTAGCCGTCAGCTAAAGCCGTCAGCAATCCCGAAATTTCCCTGTGTTCAGGGAAATTCCGGGATCGTGTCGTAGAGTAGGTCACTCTACGACACGATAATCCGTCAGAATCTCCTGTTACATCAGTATAAACTCTGCCGGGAATATTATACCTCTTTCGGCCACGAATGCTGTTTCAAAGTACAAAACCCGGACGCGGGCTCGTGAGCCTTGTGGAGACGTTTCCGCGGAAGGGGGATATAACGGCCACAGCATATGGTGTTCCGGTCAGAAGATGAAATGCCGGATACGCGTATGATGAAGGCAGCTGCCATCCGGGCCGGTCGGTCAGACCGGGACGGAATGGCGAAGCCTGCGTTTGCTGCGGGGAAAATGAAAATAACTGACAGACAGAGAGAGGCGCATCAGAGATGCTGTGGTACGTGATACAGACTTACACAGGAAGAGAAGAACAGCTGGTGAAGATGCTCCGCCGGCAGCTGCCGAAAGACTGCTACGGCGAATGCTTCGTGGCCTACTATGAACAGCTCCGGGATCGGCGGCAGGAGAACCAGATCCATATCCTGCGGCTCTTTCCGGGATATATTTTCATTTCCACGGATTATGTTGACCGGCTGTTCCGGTATATGAAGACTGTTCCGGCGATGACGAAGATCATGTCCAGCGGAGAATTCCTTTTCACGCCCCTTTATGACGGGGAGGCGGAGTTTCTGCTGGCGATGATGGACAGCGACCGGGTGGTCCGCCTCACCTATGTGGCGACGGACGGACATAACCATATTACATACATGGCAGGCCCTTTGGAACGGTGCGCGTCCCGCATCCGCGCATACCAGTTCCGCAAACGGGAGGCGCAGGTGCGGCTTACGGTCGCGGGTCAGGAGAAGATCGTTCGGATGGGGATCATTTTAAATGACGATATCCGCAGGGAGACGGCCTATGGAAAGGTGGAGGCGCGGATCAGTACGCCGGAAAGGTATACCATCTCCGTACCGGGAGGCCCGGCCGCTGCGCTGAGCAAGGGCGACAATGTGGCGGTCATCGACGGGGCCTTCGAGGGGAACCGGGCGGTGATCAGTCAGGTGAAATCAAACGCAGTCAGAATCTCGGTCCGAATGTTCGGCCGGGAGATCTTATTGGAGGTGCCGGCGGAGAGCGTCAGGAGGCTGGCGTGAAGGCGGCCCCGGCCGAAGGCGGCGCAGGCTGAAGACGGCTTCGGATGAAGGCGGTTCCGGCCGCGGGGCAGACGATCGGGAAATGAAGTTCGGAAAAGGAGGCGAAAACGGTGCTTTGGTACAAACTGAAGACCTGGTATGGCGGCGAGGAAGCGCTTGTGAAGGAGATCCGGCGCACAGTGCCGCCATATCTGTATGAAGACGTATTTGTCATCTATAACGAGCGGAACCTGAGACGTCAGAGACAGAGCATGATCGAGCAGGAACCGCTGTTTGACGGCTGTGTGTTCCTCACCTGCCGGGAGACGGAGCCGCTGTTTCGGCGTCTGGAGAAGATCCCAGCCGTCTCGCGCCTGATCGCCGGCGGGTACCTGTCCATGGTTCCATTGATGGAGAAGGACGCCCGTTTTCTGGAAATGCTTTCCGGCCCGGATCATGTGGTCCGGGTCTCCTATGTGCTGCGGGAGTCGGGGGACGCGGACCGCTACCGGGTCTACGGGCCGCTTGAGTATCTGCTGGACGGACTTGAGAAGATCCGCTTCTCCAGCCGGTTCGCCAAGACCCACAAGACGCTGTGGGGCGAGGACGCGGTGCTGCCGCTGGGGATCCTTGCCAGAGAGGATGTGGGCGTGAAGATATTAAACCGCGGCACGGAAAGCATATCGGATCCGCCGTCGGCGGGGAGATATACGATACTGGAGATCGGGAAGGACGAGACCGGGAGGAATGTATACCGCTTCGGCAGGCGCGCGGCGGCGACCGCCATGGAGAAAGATGAGAAGGAAACCAAGGAATTTGAAAAATATCTCTATTATCTGCCAGGGGGCGATTCAGCCGGGGATCACGGCAGAATGTGTGCGCAGACTCCGCAGGGTCTTTCCGGGGTCGGAGATCATCCTGTCAACCTGGGAGGGCAGCTGTGTTGATGGAATATCGGCCGACAAGTACATATTTTCTCCCGACCCGGGAGCTGAAATTGTTGACAGAAAAGCCGGAACTCTGAATAATGTCAACCGACAGATCATCAGTACGCAGGCGGGACTGTCGGCGGCGACGCGTCCCTACATTCTGAAGACCCGCACGGATCTGTTCTTTGAAAGTTCGGACTTTCTTGACTTTTTCGGGAAATACGATACAGTACCGTCCGCTTATTTTCGGAACCGGCTGCTGATCTGCAGCTTTTATTCCCGTAATCCGAGACTTTTCCCGCTTTGTTTTCATCCTTCCGACTGGCTTCTGTTCGGAGCGGCGGAAGATGTGCGCGTATACTATGGCGCTCTGCCCCTGATGAGCGGGGAAGCAATGAGATGGTTTGACGGCCATCCCAAGAAATCGGAAGTCCTCTCCGCGTATACAGGCCGTTACGTTCCCGAACAGCACATTTTCCTCAGTTTTTTGAGGCAATATGAAACGGTTGGATGCAGCTGTTATTATGACAGCAGTCCCGGGCTGATCCGGGAAACGGAAAAAGCTTTCGCGGACTGTTTTGTGATATTGGACTATCAGAAACAGCTGCATATATCATTCCCCAAATATAATCCGAACAAGAATCTGGAGAAATATACGCTGATGTCCCACTGGCAGTGGAAAGCCTGTTATGAGCGTTACTGCCTGAAAAGAGTCTCCTCCGCCTGGTGCCTTTATCTTCTCAGGGCCGCGGCCCTGAGTCCGGTGAAGAAGGTCAGAAAGGTAGGCGTCCGGTTCCTTTCGGCTGTCGGACTGAAGGAAACGGTTAAGAACTGGCTGATCCGGCGGAGATCAGGAGATTCGTGAGAAAGGAGAGAAATCACCGGTTCTATGAATAAACGGATGGCACGGCTGGTTACGTTTCGGCGTTACCAGCCGCTTCTGAAACAGCTGGTTGAAAAAGACATCAAACTGAAATACAGGAGAAGCTTTCTGGGCTATGTGTGGAGCATCCTGAATCCGCTGCTGATCATGATCATCATGGTTCTGGTATTCTCAAGCATGTTCCGGTTTGATATCGAGAACTTTCCGGTGTATCTGATAACCGGCCAGACCATATTTAATTTCGTATCGGACGCGACAAATCAGGCGCTGTTTTCCATTACCGGCAATGCGGCTCTGCTTAAGAAGACGTATGTGCCCAAATATATTTTCACATTATCGAAAGTGACCAGCAGTCTGGTAAATACTCTTTTTTCGCTTGGCGCCATGCTGATCGTACTGCTTGTATGCCGCGTGAGATTTAACGTGTTTATGCTGTTCATACCGGTTATTCTGCTTCAGACGTATCTGTTCTGCATAGGCCTGGGGCTGCTACTGGCCCAGGCAACCGTGTTCTTCAGGGATGTTCAGTATATCTATGCGGCGTTTCTGACGGCGTGGATGTATCTGACGCCCATTTTTTATCCGATCGGACAGCTGTCTTTCCGCCTGATGTGGATGATCAAGCATTTCAACCCGCTGTACGCGTATATTACGCAGCTGCGCCAGGTCGTGCTGGAAGGCGCGTTCCCAGATCCGCGGCTGATCTTCTACGGGTTTGTGGTGGCTTTTCTTTCCCTGGTTATCGGTACCTGGGTGTTTTTGAGGAATCAGGACAGATTTATCCTTTATATCTGACCTGCAAGGCATGAAGGAATGAGGGCGAAAAGATGGAGAATGATTACGCGGTCGTCGTGGATCACGCTTCTGTACGGTTTAATATAGCGTCCGAGCGAATCGACAATCTGAAAGAATATTTTGTAAAACTGGTGAAACGGGAACTGATGTTTAAGGAGTTCCTGGCGCTGAAAGACGTAAATCTCAGGGTCAGGAAAGGAGAGGCGTGGGGCATCATCGGAGTAAACGGTTCCGGAAAGTCCACGCTGCTGAAACTGATCTGCGGGATCCTGAAGCCGTACAAGGGGACGGTATCCATTAACGGCTCCATTGCGCCCCTGATCGAGCTGGGCGCGGGTTTCGACGGCGATCTGACAGCGAAGGAGAATATTTTTCTGAACGGCGCGGTGTTAGGCTACGACAAAAAGTTCATGGAGAGGCAGTTTCAGGAGATCGTGGACTTCGCGGAGCTTTGGGATTTTATGGATATGCCGATCAAGAACTATTCGTCCGGCATGGCGGCCCGCCTGGGCTTTTCTATCGCGACGATCGTGAAGCCGGATATTCTGATCTGCGACGAAGTGCTGGCGGTAGGCGATTACGCGTTTCAGCAGAAATGTGAGCGCCGCATGGCCGAATTGCGCGGAAATGGTACGACGCTTTTGTATGTGTCCCATTCCATCGAGTCTGTGAAAGAGATCTGCGGACACGCGTTGTGGCTGGATAAGGGCGCGGCGCGTATGGCAGGGGACGCGGAAGCGGTCTGCGACGCTTATATGGAAGCGCTTCAGGACTGAAGAATGCCCGGCCAGACATGGAAAAAAGCAGGGGCAGAACGGAGAGGAGAGTCTATATGAAGATATTAAGCCACAGGGGATTGTGGAGAACACCGGAAGAGAAGAATACGCTTGGGGCGGTCCGGGCGTCGTTAGAGAATGGATTCGGTTTTGAATCGGATATCAGGGATTACATGGGGAAACTGGTCATCTCGCATAACATCGCCGACGCCGCTTCACCGGACGCGGAAGAGGTGTTCCGGCTTCTGCGCGAATATCAGGATCGGTATTGTTTTGCCATCAATATCAAGGCGGACGGACTAAAGGATCTGTTAAGCGAAGCGCTGGCGCGATGGGGACTTACGAACTATTTCTGCTTTGATATGTCCGTGCCGCAGATGATCGAATATCGGGAGAAGGGAATCCGTTTCTTCACCCGTCAGAGCGAGTATGAATCCTGTCCGCCGGTTCTTCTTGAGGCGGCCGCCGGGGTCTGGCTGGACGCGTTTGAGGACGCATCCTGGCTTACGGAGGAACTGCTGGGACAGTACCTGTCCATGGGAAAGGAAGTGTGTCTGGTGTCTCCGGATCTCCACGACCGCCCTCATGGGGAGTTCTGGAAGTGGCTCAGAGGACTTGATATCCCCACAGCCGGTCTGATGCTCTGTACGGACAGGCCGGATGAGGCCGAGATATTTTTCAGGGAGAAGATATCAGGGGAGGATAAAGCATGAGTGAAATAAAAGCGGTGATCTTCGACATGGACGGCGTCCTGATCGACGCGAAGGAATGGCACTATGAAGCGCTGAACAGGGCGCTGGCGCTGTTCGGGTATGAGATCAGCCGGTATGACCACCTGGTGACCTATGACGGCCTTCCTACCAGCAAGAAGCTGGAGATGCTGAGTATGGAGCGCGGGATGCCGCGGCGTCTCCACAAGTTTATCAATGAACTGAAGCAGCAGTACACGGTAGACAAGATCTTCACGGACTGCCGGCCGGTGTTTGCGCATGAATACGCCCTGGCGAAACTGAGAGAGGACGGCTACCATATCGCGGTGGCTTCCAATTCTGTCCGGCATACCATTGAACTGATGATGGAGAAGAGCAACCTTCTGCCGTATCTGGATTTCTTCCTGAGCAATCAGGATGTGGTGAAGGCGAAACCGGATCCGGAGATCTACCAGACGGCAGTCAGCCGTCTGGGGCTGTCGCCGCGGGAGTGCATGGTGGTGGAAGACAACCACAACGGGATCCAGGCCGCCAGGAGCGCGGGCACCCATGTGATGGAGGTCAGTACCGTCTATGACGTAAATTACGCAAATATCAAAAAGCATCTGGTCATGGCTGCGGAAGACCGGATCTAAAGGGGGAATATACCGATGAAGATACTGATCCCGATCGCCGGGAACAATACGATCGATGAGAGAAACCAGTACATAAAGACCCTGTACGAGATCGAGAAGAAAACGATCCTCCAGTATGTATATGAATCTCTGGCATCGATCCGGGACGCGGAGTTTATCATCGTCCTGAGGCGGGAGGACGTAACACGCTTCCATCTGGACGACATGATACGGCTCCTGATCCCGGGCGTTAAGGTGGTTACGGCAGACAGGACGACCCAGGGGGCCGCCTGCAGCTGTCTTCTGGCTGTGGACCAGATCGCGGACGATGAGCCGCTTCTGATCGTCGGCAGCGACCAGCTTCTGAACATCGATCTGCAGAAGGTCATCGATGATTTCGAGGGGCGGAAGCTGGACGGAGGCGTGATCGTATTCGACGACATCCATCCCAGATGGTCCTATGTGCGTGTGGACGGGGACGGATATGTGGTGGAAGCGGCGGAAAAGCGTCCGATCAGCCGGAACGCGACCACAGGCTTTTATTATTTCCGCCGGGGCGGAGATTTCATAGACGCCGCGGAAGGGATGATCCGGAAGGGAGCCAGCGTGAACGGCCAGTATTACGTATGTCCCTGTTATAATGAGATGATCCTGAAGCAGAAGAAGATCGGCGTTTACCAGATATCCAAGAAGGATTATTACAACTTAAACCAGCAGAAGGGGATCGACGACTATGAGGCGTATCTGAAGAATCGTGCGAAGGAGGACCGTTATGAAGACAGCCAGGCTGAATGATATGGTAAAAGGATGGTTTATCGGGAATTTTGATCCCAGCCTGTATAAGACGAATGATGTGGAGGTGGCGGTGAAAAAGTACACCGCCGGAGACCGGGAGGGAGCCCATTTCCATAAGATCGCCACGGAATTCACGCTGGTGCTGGATGGACAGGTGAGGATGTTCGGCCGGGAATTCGGTGACGGGGAAATCATAGTGGCGGAGCCGGGAGACATAACGGATTTCGAGTGTCTGACCGACGCCCAAACCGTGGTCGTGAAGATACCGGGTGCGAATGGCGATAAATATGTAGTTTGACAGGAGGATGAATGATCATGCTTAATATTGTGATACCGATGGCAGGAAGAGGAAGCCGGTTCGCGAAGGCGGGATATGAGCTGCCGAAGCCGCTGATCCCGATCCATGGCCGGCCGATGATCGAATATGTGGCGGAGAATATCCGTCCGAAGCAGGAATGCCGGTTTATCTTTATCTGCCTGAAGGAGCACCTGGAAAAATACAACCTGAAAAAACGTCTGGAGGAGATCGCTCCCGGCTGCGCCGTCGTGCCGGTGGACCGGGTAACGGAGGGGGCGGCCTGCACGGTCCTCCTGGCGGAGCAATACATAGACAACGACGACCCGATGATGATCGCGAATTCCGACCAGTACGTGGATATCGATATCAATGATTATCTGGCAGCCATGGAGGGCTATGACGGCCTGATCATGACCATGACAGCCGATGATCCCAAGTGGTCTTTTATCCGATACGACAAGAACAGACTGGTGACGCTTCTGCGTGAAAAAGAGGTTATCTCTGACGAAGCGACGGTGGGGATCTACAATTACAGCCGTGGAGCCGATTTTGTAAAGTACGCGAAACAGATGATCAGGAAGGATATACGCGTCAACGGTGAGTTTTACGTGGCGCCTGTCTATAATGAGATGATCGAGGCCGGCCAGAGGATCACCTACTACAATGTGGGAAGCGAAGACAACGGGATGTACGGCCTGGGGATCCCGGAGGATCTGGAGAAGTTCCTTAAGAATCCGCTGTCAATGAGGTAACAGAAGGAGAACGGGGATGAAGGAGTTCCTGAGAAAGCTGTATTTCCGTCTCAGCCCTGCCAGAAGAGGGATCGTGCAGATTGAAAAGATGATCGATGGGATGGTATGCAAGATTGAGAAAATAAATAAGAAGCATGAGGAGGATATAAATGGGCTGTTGAATGAGCTGAGAGATTTGGGGGGGCAGCATGCCGAAGAGTATGGCCAGACAGAAAGCCGGTTGGGACAGCTTGAAAAAATGCTTCAGCAATTGGACGAAAGACAGAGCCAGCTTAACCGTATCCTAGGTTTGTGCGGACATGAGGACAGTCCGGTTTCTGTAAGCGGAGACAGCAGGGAACAGGATTATATCCATATGCAGAAGGTAGCCTACAATGACGCCAACGTCCTGCCGGAAGATATAGTGGGCCAATATGCGTGGCATGAAGAATATCCATACGAGACATTCCTGTTATACAGAAATGGTGATGTCAGGAAACCGCTGTTCGAAACGATGAATGATAAGACTGCATTAGACTTTGCATGTGGGCCCGGAAGAATGGTCAGGCGGATGCAAAAACTGTTTCGAAAGGTCGACGGCTGTGATATATCTGAGCGCTTGATTGCGGAGGCACGCAAAAGGGTACCTGATACGGATTTCTATGTCACCAATGGAAACGATCTGGGAGATGTGCCGGAAGAGTTTTATGACTATATTTATTGTACGATCTCAATGCAGCATATTGCCAGTCATACGATACGGATGTCGATCCTGAAGTCGATGCATTCTGCGCTGAAACCCGGAGGAAAGATCGCCTTACAGATGGCCTATAATCCGGATTTTCCTTATGTGACAGAAACCAGTCGCATGGAAATCAACGGAAAGCAGATACGAGTTTATCAAAAAGAAGCGATGGCATCCTGGGCTCTTCTCTAAAAGTTGGTGACAGACATTGAGAAAACCACGCAAAATCAATGGTTTGGAGGGATCTGATATCGATGAAAACGTAAAAATGGCATACCTTAACCAGACCTGACGAACGAAGGACGTTTTTCAGGCTGGATATTGGGTGTATCATGGTCAGGGCTAAGTACATTAGATAATATGAAGTGACCTCACATTTGCAGCAACGTGGATTTACCCGTATAATTCATGTTGAAGCAAACAACAC
>CANQGA010000039.1 GCA_947600145.1 uncultured Lachnospiraceae bacterium
AAGTATGTTCTGCTTCCTTCCGCCGGCATTATCCGGTTCAAGTAATGAGGGTCCGGCTCGCGCCGCTCTCAGCCTTGGTGGCTCCCCTAGCATGTCTGTTATGTTTGATTTGAAACGCGGCGGCTGTGCCGCGTTTCCGTTACGATAGGAAGTATAGCGCGGGAGGATAAAAATGTCAAGCGCGGCGTATAAGAATTTTGAATGCAGGGAAATCTATCCTGTACGACGGCATGATTTTCCGGCCGCGGCGCTGCGCGGCAGCAATACAAAACTGTTCAGAAGGAGATCGTATATGTGGGGAATTCTGATCGCGCTTCTCTCGGGCGCTTTGATGAGTGTACAGGGGGTTTTCAATACGCAGGTGACGGAGCAGACCGGGATCTGGGTCTCGGCGGGCTGGGTTCAGCTGACGGCGTTTCTGATTTGCCTGCTCATGTGGCTGTTTACGGGGAGGCAGCAGGTGGGCGGTCTTGCGCAGGTGCAGCCCTGGTATATGCTGACCGGCGGCGTGATCGGCGCGTTCATCACCTACACGGTGATCAAAAGCGTGGAAAGTCTGGGGCCGGCGCGGTCGGCGCTTCTGATCGTGACGGCGCAGATCGTTGTGGCCTATGTGATCGAGGTATTCGGGATGTTCGGCATGGAGCGGGCGGGGTTTGAATGGAAGAAAGTCATCGGGGCGCTGGTGGCGGTCGCGGGGATCATGATCTTTCAGTATTAAGACATTTTTAAGAGATTTTCTGCTTGTATTTGCCGGTCGATTTAGGTAGAATAAAAGATGGACGGAAGAAGGTGCTCCTTTTCGATGAGAGGAGGAGTATCTATGAAGAAACAGAGTGTCAGAATGGCCGCGATTGTCATATGCGTGTTGGCTGCAGGCGTATGTTACAGCTGCGGAGGACTGATGGGACGCGGGGACGCAGACGGAGAGCGGACGCTGGTGATCGCGTCGGACGGCCCGGACGGCGGGCTGTCCGCGGAGACTGCCGCGTTAGCCGCCGGAGAGGCCCAGGATCCGGAAGGAACGGCAGCCGCGGGCGGGTCAGGAGATCCGGTCGGCGTCGGGTATCCCGGCGGAAGCAACGCTCCGGGAGGAACCGGAGACTTCGGCGGAAGCGAAGACCTGAGCGGCGCCGGGAGCATGAGCGGATCCGGCGGGGAGCAGGAGGAGATACCGTCCTGCTATGTACATATTTGCGGAGAGGTTGTCCGGCCGGGCGTATATGAATTGCCGGCGGGCAGCAGGATCTTTGAAGCGGTGGAGATGGCCGGCGGCTTCACGGAAGCAGCGGCGGCCTCTTATTTAAATCTGGCTCAGGAGATCGCGGACGGCATGAAGATCGTGGTGCCGTCGGAGGCGGAACTGGAAGCGGACGGCGGTATTTTCGCGGGAGGAGCCGCGGGAGGCGGCGGCCAGGCCGGAGGACCGGCAGGAAGCTCTGCAGGAGATCCGGAAGGCGGTTTGGCAGGCGTATATACGGGCGGATACGGGGTATTTCCGGGCGGGGACAGCGCGCCCTCCGCGGCGGAGGACGGCAGGGTGAACATCAATACTGCCGGCAAGGAAGAACTGATGACGCTTAAGGGCATCGGGGAGGCGAGGGCGGAGGATATTATCCGCTATCGTGAGGAGAACGGACCGTTCGGGACGATCGAGGATATCATGAAGGTGTCCGGGATCAAGGAGGCGGCATTTAACAAGATCAAAGACGATATCACTGTGTGAACGAAGAGGTGTGAGATGGCGAAGGTTCTGGTTGTGGACGATGAGAAGCTGATTGTGAAAGGGATCCGTTTCAGCCTGGAGCAGGACGGTATGGAGGTGGACTGCGCGTATGACGGCGAGGAAGCGGTGAATATGGCCAGGGAGAAAGAGTACGATGTGATCCTTCTCGATGTGATGCTTCCGAAGGCGGACGGCTATGAAGTCTGCCAGACGATCCGGGAGTTTTCTGAGGTTCCGATCATCATGCTGACCGCCAAGGGCGGGGATATGGATAAGATCCTGGGCCTGGAATACGGCGCCGACGATTATGTGACGAAGCCGTTCAATATCCTGGAAGTAAAGGCGCGCATCAAGGCGATTCTCCGCCGCAACGCCAAGAACGCCCGTCAGCCCAGGGAGCCGGAGCGCCGTGTGGTCACGGCCGGGACGCTGACCCTGGACCGGGACAGCCGGCGCGTATTTGTGGGTGAGAAAGAGATCAACCTGACGGCCAAGGAGTTCGATCTTCTGGAGCTTCTTGTCTGCAATCCGAATAAAGTTTACAGCCGGGAGTCGCTTCTCGGTTATGTCTGGGGCAATAAAGCGCTGGATTCCGGCGATGTGCGCACTGTGGACGTCCATGTAAGGCGTCTGCGCGAGAAGATCGAGCCCAGTCCCAGCGCGCCGCAGTTTGTGCACACCAAATGGGGCGTGGGATATTATTTCCGGGCACAGAGCTGAGTTGGTTCCGGCAGACCGGGGCCGCGGGCGTAAGAAAGAGCAGGCCGGAGCTGCGGGCGAAAGAAGGAGCAAACCGGAGCTGCGGGCGTAAGAAGGAGCAGACCGGCACTGCGGTTGAGGGCAGGAGCGGGCAGGCGGCGGGCTGCGCCCGCCGGCGCGCGGAAAAGGGGAAGACAGTTTGAAGATCACGGTGATAGCGGTCGGCAAGATCAAAGAAAGGTATCTGGAGGACGCCATCGGGGAATATTCGAAACGGCTGGGCCGGTACTGCAGGCTCGAGATCATTCAGGTGGCGGATGAAAAGACGCCGGATGACGCGGGGACAGCGCAGGTGCGCCGGATCAAGTCCAGAGAGGGCGAACGGATTCTGGCCCATATAAAGGACGGGGCCTATGTGGTGGCGCTGGCGATCGAAGGTCAGATGGTGAGTTCTGAGGATCTGGCGGCCCGCATCGGGAAGCTGGGGGTGGACGGGCGCAGCCAGATCGTCTTTATAATCGGCGGGTCTCTGGGACTCGCGGACGAGGTGCTTGCGCGGGCGGACTGGCTTCTCAGCTTTTCTCCGATGACATTTCCCCACCAGCTGATGCGGGTGATCCTGCTGGAGCAGATCTACCGCAGTTTCCAGATCCAGGCCGGGACGCCGTACCATAAGTAGCCGCATTTCGTTGACAGGGCGGTAAAACCATGCTATATTAAATCTGTAATCATCTGCGGGATTTCTGTCCCGCGGGATTCTGTAAATTCTTGTTTCCGAGGTGTATATCGCCGCAGATTCAGGATCAGGTACAAATAAAACCGATATGCGGGCATGGACATTCTTCGGAACAAGGAGGTTGAAGAAGAATTGGAGGTGCCGTCCATGGCCGGATATAGGGGAGAGGACGAGGTAATCAGAAAAAACATGGCATTGGCACAGGAAAGAACGTACGCCGCGGATTTCATCGAGGCGCTGCCGGAGGATGAGAGGGCGGAAGTGATTGACGGACAGTTATTTTATATGGCGTCGCCTACGGTGGAACATCAGGATCTGATCGGTTTCATCTATGGGAATATGTGGAATCATATCAGATCGCGAAAGGGAAATTGCAGGGTCTATTTTTCTCCGGTTTCCGTTTATCTGGATCAGAATAGCCGAACTCTGCTGGAACCGGATCTGATTTTGGTCTGTGATCAGGGAAAGCGCAGGCGAGGGGGTTTTTGGGGCGCGCCCGACATGGTGGCGGAGGTGGTTTCCCCCAGCACTCAGAGCCGGGATTATCTGCTGAAGCTGAACAAATACCAGGCCGCGGGCGTGCGGGTCTACTGGATCCTGAACACGGCGAAGGATACGATTCACGTATATGATTTCGAGCAGGAGAAAATGGAGATCTATTCGTTCCGTGACAGAGTTCCTGTCCGGCTTCTGGACGGTTTAGAGATTGATTTTGGTGAATTTAAACCTGGTGACGGAGAGGAGCCGGACGAAGAGGTGAGATGAAGCACCGAAGCGGGCATGGACATTTCGGAGGCCGTAAGGAGGAGGCGGAAATATGGCGGCAGGATATCGGATCGGGATTATTTCGGATACTCACGGACTTCTCCGGCCTGAGGTGACGGAGACGCTGAAAGGCTGCGGCGCCATCCTTCACGGCGGCGACATCAACCGGCAGGAGATCCTGGATCAGCTTGGGCAGATCGCGCCGGTTTACGCGGTGCGCGGGAATAATGACAGGGAGTGGGCGGAGCAGATCCCGGAGACTCTGACGGTCACGCTCGGAGGACTGACCTTTTTCATGATCCATAACCGGAAAATGATCGCGCCGGGAGATGGAAACGGCGCGGATGTGGTGATTTACGGCCATTCCCACCGATATGAGGAGCGGTGCGGGGATCCGCTTGGAGGCGAAGAAGGCCGGCGGGGCCGGCCGCGGCAGGATACCGTCTGCGGAACCGGGCGGCCGCGGCAGGATACCGTCTGCGGAACCGGGCAGCAGCGGCAGGATACCGGCGGCGGGGCCGGGCAGCTGTGGCTGAATCCTGGCAGCTGCGGGCCGAGAAGATTTGCGCAGCCGATCACCATGGCGGTGATGGAGATCCGGGAGGATGGAAGCTGTCAGGTGGAGCGGGTGGATCTGTCCCATAAGGGCGGAATCCTCGGGCGGCGCGCGACGGCGCGCAGAAGCGCGGCATCTTCCGGGGGCGTCTGGACGGAAGCAGGCTCTGCCGGGGGCATCTGGACGGAAGCAGGCTCTGCCGGGGGCGTCTGGACGGGAGAAACGGGCGAAGCTGCGGCTTCCGGCGGGGAAACGGCGGACGACGCGATGAAGATCCCCGCCAATATTCAGGAACTGATCCCTCTGGTCATAAAGGAGATGAAGCGCGGCCGCCCGGTCGCGGAGATCGCGAAGCGGACCGGCTTAAGCTATGAACTGACGGAGCAGATCTGCCGCCTCTACGTGACGCATCCGGGCGTGGATCTGGACGGGATCCTGCGGCGGATGGGGATCTGATCCTCTAAAAATCAGTTGGCAGGGGCTTTCGGTTGTGGTAATATGATATCAGCGGCGTCCTGCGCGCGGCGGGCTCAGATTTCTGTGCCGTGCCGCGGCCGGGCGGCGGGACGCGAACATGCGGTAAGGAGGTAAGATACATGAGCGCGAGGGTTTATTTTTCAAGGACGATCACCCCGGAGAAGGTATTGGAGATGTACCGGTTTCTTGGCAGGGAGCTTCCGGGCAAAGTAGCCATCAAAGTGCATTCCGGAGAGAAGGGCAATCAGAATTTCCTGCGGCCCGATTTCTGGAGGCCGGTGGTGGAGGCCGTGGGCGGCACGATCGTGGAGTGCAACACGGCTTACGAGGGTTCCCGTGACACGACGAAGCGGCATCTGAAGACACTGAAAGAACACGGCTGGAACGATTATTTTGACGTGGACCTGATGGACGCGGAGGGGCCGGACATGGTACTGGATATCCCGGACGGCAGGCGGATTCGGAAAAACTACGTAGGAAAAGATCTGGCGAAATACGATTCCATGCTGGTGCTGTCTCATTTTAAAGGACATCCCATGGGCGGCTTCGGCGGGGCGTTAAAGCAGCTGTCCATCGGCGTGGCGTCCTCTTACGGCAAGGCCTGGATCCACGGCGCGGGCGATCCGGATCAGATCTGGACCGCCGACCATGACGCATTTCTGGAGTCCATGGCGGACGCCGCATCCAGCGTGGTGAAGTATTTCGGCGACAACATGGCATATGTGAACGTGATGAAGAATCTGTCCGTGGACTGCGACTGCTGTGACGTGGCCGAAGATCCCTGCATGAAGGATATCGGGATCCTGGTGAGCCTCGACCCGGTGGCCATCGACCAGGCGTGCATGGATCTGGTCTACGCGGCGAAGGACGACCCGGGCCAGGGACATCTTCTGGAGCGCATTGAGAGCCGTCACGGCGTTCACACCATCGAGGCCGCCGCGGCGCTGGGGATCGGCAGCAGGGAGTACGAACTGACGGAAGTAGAATAACCGGCCAGAATTAGAAATGGATAGTGTATTGCGGAAGGCGTTTAACAGGCGCTGTATTCTGCGAATCGGTGAAATGACAGCCCTGTCGGATCCGTTCGGCAGGGCTGAACCAGTTATCCCTGCGGCGCGGCTTTTCGCCGCGGGCGGTTTGCCGCGGCAAGAGAGGCTTTGCCGGGTCCGGCAAAGGACAGAGGAGAAACGATCATGTACAGGATTCTGATCATAGAAGACGACAGGGGCATCGCCGAGGCGATCGCCCTGCAGGCGGCCCGGTGGGGGCTTGAGGCGAGATGCGCCGGGGACTTTGCGGACGTGATGGCGGAGTTCGCCGCGTATGATCCTCAGCTGGTGCTTTTGGATATCGCCCTGCCGTTCTATAACGGGTATTACTGGTGCGGGAAGATCCGCGCCGTCTCGAAGGTGCCGATCATCTTCATCTCGTCGGCGTCGGACAATATGAATATCGTTATGGCCGTGAATATGGGCGGAGACGATTTCGTCGCCAAGCCCTTCGACCAGGAGGTGCTGATGGCGAAGATCCAGGCGCTGCTTCGGCGGACTTATGATTTCGGCGGCAGCGCGCCGATCCTGGAGCATCGGGGAGCGGTGCTGAACACCGGCGATCAGACCCTGTATTATCAGGATCAGAAGGTGGAGCTGTCCAAAAATGAATACCGGATCCTTCATACGCTTCTGGAAGACCGGGGAAAGGTGGTCAGCCGCGAGAAGCTGATGGAGCGCCTCTGGCAGACCGACAGCTTCGTGGATGAGAACACGTTGACCGTCAATGTGAACCGGCTCAGGAAGAAGCTGGACGCGGCCGGGCTTGCGGATTTCATCGGGACGAAATTCGGCGTGGGGTATATCGTGGAGTAGGACAGACCGGAAGAAACGGTAGAAGGAAGAGGGATACGATGGATAACGGACATCAGAAGCTTCGCCGGATCGCGCAGGCCGGCAGATTTTACCTGCGGTATCTGCGATATCACTGCCGCAGCATGATCCTCTATGCGGTCTTCTGCGCGATCTTTGCGGCTGTTTTCGCTCTTTATCATCTGCCGTTGGGGGCAGTCCTCTATCCGGCGCTTCTGTGCGGGGCGCTGGGGCTTGCTGTCTTCTGGTGCGACAGCCGGCGCGTTTATCGCAGACATCAGCAGGTTCAGCGGCTGCGGTCGTCGCTTGAGACCATTACGGAGGCTGTCCGGGCGCAGGAAGCGTCCGGGTGGCGCCCGGACCGGCCAGGCGACGGCGTGACGGGACTGTTTCCGGCCGCGGGCAGCCAGACGGAGGCCGATTATCAGGAGCTTCTCTGTCTGCTGGCCGGAGAACTGGACCGGCAGACGGCGCTGCTGAATCAGCGCTATGACGACATGATCGATTATTACACGGTGTGGGTCCATCAGATCAAGACGCCCATCGCGTCCATCCGCCTGAACATGCAGAACGAGGACAGCGATTTCGCCCGTCTGGTCGGCGAGGAGCTGCAGCGCATCGAGCAGTATGTGGAGATGGTCATGGCCTTTCTGCGTCTGGATTCCGCTTCCACGGACTATGTATTCCGTTCCTGCGACCTGGACGCGGTCATCCGCCAGGCTGTCCGCAAATTCGCTCCCCAGTTCATCCGCCGTAACCTGCGGCTTTGCTACGAGCCGGCCGGAATTTCTGTCGTCACCGATGAGAAATGGCTCTGCTTCGTCATGGAGCAGCTTCTCTCCAATTCCCTGAAATACACGAGAACAGGCGGGATCGAGATCTTTCTGGAGAAACCGAAAACTCTCTGCGTCCGTGATACCGGGATCGGGATCGCCCCGGAAGACCTGCCTCGGATATTTGAAAAAGGTTACACGGGTTACAACGGCCGCGCCGACAAGAAAGCAAGCGGTCTCGGCCTTTATCTCTGCCGCCGTATCTGCGAGAATCTGGGCTATTCTATTTCCGCGAAGTCGGAGCCCGGAAAGGGCACGACGGTCTTCATCGATCTGGAACAGAAGGATATCCGGCCGGAGTGAACACTTCTTACAATTTTGTAAGTCCATCCTGTCAAACTGTAAGCCGATCCTATGGAGATACTTTTTTATAAATCCTATAATGTGTATCGTACAGTCCGGCAGCGCGTCTGCCGCCGCTTCCCGGATACGCGCGGGCAGCAAATTCCCCTTTTCCGTACCGGCCCCCGCGCCCGGGCAGGCGGAACCAGTCGGAAGACGCGCCTGCCGGACTGTCAAATCCACATGACAGGAGGAATCATATTCAATGACGATCTTACAGGTAACCAATCTGAAGAAAATCTACACGCCGCGCTTCGGCGGTTCCAAGGTGGAGGCATTGAAAAATGTCAGCTTCTCGGTGGAGCAGGGAGAATATGTTGCCGTCATGGGCGAGTCCGGCTCCGGCAAGACAACTCTCCTTAACATTCTGGCCGCCCTGGTACGGCCCACCGCCGGCATGGTGGTCCTGGACGGCCAGGATCTGGCGAAGCTTAAGGAGTCCCAGGTGGCGGCATTCCGCCGGGATAACCTGGGTTTCGTTTTCCAGGAATTCAACCTTCTGGATACATTTTCCATCGAGGACAACATCTATCTGCCATTGGTGCTGGCCGGAAAACCCCATGAAGAGATGGAGGCCCGCTTAAGGCCCATCGCGGCTCAGCTCGGCATCGCCGAGATCCTGAGGAAATATCCTTACGAGGTATCCGGCGGCCAGAAACAGAGAGCCGCCGTCGCCAGGGCGCTGATCCCCGGACCGAAGCTGATCCTGGCCGACGAACCGACCGGGGCCCTGGATTCCCGTTCCACCGACGAGCTTCTGGCCCTGTTCGGCCAGATCAACGAATCCGGCCAGACCATCGTCATGGTCACCCATTCGGTCAAGGCCGCCAGCCACGCTGGTCGGGTGCTGTTTATCAAGGACGGAGAGGTGTTCCATCAGATCTACCGGGGCGGAGCCACCGAAAGCCAGATGTACGAGAAGATCTCCGATACGCTGATCATGCTGCAGACGGGTGGTGATCGCCGATGAAGCTCCATCTGTACCGAAGGCTGGCCGCCGAGGGCATCCGCAAGAACCGCAGGCTCTATTTACCCTACATGATGGCCGGCAGCGTCATGGTGATGATCCATTATCTGCTGCATTTTCTGGAGAGCTCGCCCATTATCGATGAAGTGCGGGGCGGAGACTTCGTGCAGCTGTTCATGGGACTTGGCGGCGTCGTGATCCGGTTTTTCGCGCTGCTGTTCCTCTTCTACACGAATTCTTTCCTGATCCGCCAGCGGAGCCGGGAGTTCGGCCTCTACAATGTGCTCGGCATGGATAAGAGGAACCTGACCCGCATCATGATCTGGGAAAGCGTGATCTCCACGGCCATTTCCATAGGAGGCGGTCTGCTTTTCGGCATCCTTTTCTCGAAGCTGGCGGAACTGGGCTTCTTCTATATCCTGGAGCTGGACGCCGGCTACGCGATGAGCGTGAGCGTCCGGTCCCTGGCTCTGACCCTGCGCTTTTTCCTGGAGATCTATCTGTTCCTGCTGATCTGCACCATATGGCGTGTCTGGCGGCTGAATCCGCTGGAGCTTCTTCAGAGCAGCCAGGTGGGGGAGAAGCCGCCGAAGGCGCAGCGCCTGACGGCCCTGTTCGGATTTCTGCTTCTGGGAAGCGCTTACTATCTGGCGGTCACGATCAAGGAACCGCTGCAGGCGATCATGGTCTTTGTGGCGGCGGTGCTTATGGTGATCGCGGCAACCTATATCCTGTTTATCGCCGGATCAGTTACACTTTGCAGGCTGCTGCAGAAGAACAGGCGGTACTATTATAAGCCGAACCATTTCGTGTCGGTGTCGTCCATGGTCTATCGGATGAAGCGGAACGGAGCCGGGCTGGCATCCATCTGCATCTTAAGCACCATGATCCTGGTCATGCTGTCCTGTACGGTGGCTCTTTATGTGGGGGATGAGACGTCGATACGGGACCGCTTCCCGCGGCAGATCGATATGGATGTGGAGATGAACGGAAGCGAAGGGCTGAAGCGGGAGTTTACGGACCAGCTGGAGGACGCGATGAACCCGGGGGCTGTTTCTCCGGAGGGGAAGGAGACCGCGGCCCCGGTCCGGCAGAATATCCGGACCTACCGCAAGGTGGAAACGTACGGCCTTCCCTTAGACGGCGGATATTCGATCGATATGGACCGCTGGGTCATGGGCGCCGCGGATCCGACGGGCCGGGTGATCCAGTTCTTTTCGCTGGAGGATTTCAACGAGCTGATGGGAACGGACGCGGACCTGGCGGACGACGAGTGCCTCGTCTACTGCTATGGAGAGAAATACGGCCGGGATACATTTGCGATCGCAGAGGGAGGAAGCTGGCGCGTGAAAGCGGAGCTGGACGATTTCTTCGAGAGCGGGTTCCGTTCCGAGTTAAGCGCCATGTCCCTGATGGACGTGGTGGTAAAGGATCTGGACGCCGCTGCCGGCGCTTTTTGTGACCGGCTGGGCAAAAACGGTCAGCCATGGGCGTATCCGGAGTGGATCTGCGAATACGACATTGACGGCGGAAACGACGAGGAGACGGCCAGGGCCGAGGCGTCGCGGGCCGGGGACGCGATCGAGCAGATCCGTCTGGCGGCCGGCGCGAAGATCCGGGGCGCGGACATCAATATGCGCGTCGTGGAGCGGCGGTACAGCCTGATGATGGACGGCGGGCTATTGTTTCTGGGTCTGCTTTTAAGCATTGTGTTTGTCATCGCGTCGGTGCTGATCATTTACTATAAGCAGATCTCCGAGGGCTACGAGGATCAGGCGCGCTTCGGCATCATGCAGAGCGTGGGCATGACGAAGCGGGAGATCCGAAAGAGCATCAACTCCCAGATCCTGACGGTGTTCTTCCTGCCGCTCATCTTCGCCGGGATCCACCTTATGTTCGCGTTTCCGCTGCTGTGGCAGCTTCTGCGCCTGTTCGGCTCGGTGGATCTGCCGCTCTTTGTGCGGATGGCCCAGCTGTGCTTTTTGCTGTACGGCGTGTGCTACGCTGCGGTGTATAAGCTGACGGCGGGAGTGTATTACGGGATCGTGAGCGGGGCGAAGGAGTGAGAGTTTTTGCAGTTTCGCTTGTTGGTCCTGTCTATGCAGGCAAGCAATGCGATCAGGAAAGTCTAAATTCAGATGACATCCCGGCAGTTCTGCTATATAATGAAGGCAGATTACAGAAAAGGAGAACTCTGCCATGTACGAACTGATTCCGGTGACCGATCGGTCATTTTATATCCAGTGTCCCGCGCGCATCGGCGTCGTCAGGCTTTCGGATACTGACGTCTGCCTGATCGACAGCGGCAGCGACAAGGACGCCGGCCGCAAGGCGCGGCAGATCCTGGACAGGAACGGGTGGCGCCTGACGGCCATTTACTGCACCCACTCCCATGCCGACCATATCGGCGGCTGCAGGTATCTGCAGGCGCAGACCGGCTGTAAGGTCTATGCGCCGGGGATCGAGCTGGATTTCACCAGGCATCCGGTGCTGGAGCCGTCGTTTCTGTACGGCGGCTATCCGTTTCAGGAGCTGCGCAATAAATTCCTGATGGCGGCGGAGAGCTGCGCGGAGGAGCTGACGCGGGAGACCCTGCCGAACTGCGCCGGTGGGACAGGAAGACAGCAGGCGGCCGGATCCGGGCGTTGTCTGGAGATCATCCCGCTTCCCGGACACGCGTTTGATATGGTGGGATTCCGCACGGCTGACGACGTGGTGTATCTGGCTGACTGCCTCTCCAGCCGGGAGACCCTGGACAAATATAAGATCGGCTATCTCTATGATGTCGGCGCTTATCTTGAGACGCTGGAAACGGTGAAGACCATGACGGCCAGGATGTTTGTGCCCGCCCACGCGGAAGCGGCGGAGGATATCGCGCCGCTGGCGCAGTACAACATCGACCGGACCCTGGAGGCGGCGGAGAAGATCGCGGAGATCTGCGCTGTGCCGCTCTGCTTTGAGGCTGTCCTGAAGCGGCTTTTTGACAGTTACGGTCTGGTCATGAATTATCAGCAGTATGTGCTGGTTGGCAGCACGGTGCGGTCTTATCTGGCGTGGCTTAAGGATACCGGGCGCGTTGCGGCCCGGATCGAGGAGAATCAGCTCCTGTGGGAGAAGGTTTCCTGAGGGGCCTGTTTTCG
Source organism: uncultured Lachnospiraceae bacterium (assembly GCA_947600145.1). Classification (GTDB taxonomy): domain Bacteria; phylum Bacillota; class Clostridia; order Lachnospirales; family Lachnospiraceae; genus UBA3402. The sequence continues at coordinate 12,104 of CANQGA010000039.1, forward strand.
GCATTCTAATCTTGCCTTGGAGGTCCGGCTGTGGTACATTTAGGATAGGATAAACAGGACGCCGCGGCAGCCGGGCGGCGGCCTTTGGAAGGAGCTTCATTTTATGACATACGAGACGGAGATCAATGGGATCAAAAGCAGGGTGCGGTTCAGCGAAGAGAACATTTCCGGGCTTTTTCTGCCGCTGCTTGAGTGCCTTGCGCGGCTCAGGGAGCAGAAAGGCAGGAGGATCCTGGCATTTCTGGCGGCTCCGCCGGGGGCGGGCAAGAGTACGCTGCTGAGCTTCCTGCAGGAGCTGTCGGAGCGGACGGAGGGCTGCGCGCCGCTCACCGTGATCGGCATGGACGGATTCCACCGGTATCAGGACTATCTTCTGACCCACACCACTGTCCGGAACGGAGAGGAGATCCCGATGGTGAAGGTGAAGGGCGCGCCTGAGACCTTTGACCTGGAGCGCCTTACAGAGAGAGTCCGACGCGCGGCGGCGGGGGAGGAGTGCGGCTGGCCGGAATATGACCGCCTGCTTCACAACCCGCGGGAGGACGCGGTCAGGATCACAGGGGATCTGGTCCTGCTGGAAGGCAACTACCTTCTTCTGAACCGTCCCGGATGGAAGGATCTGAGGGCTTACGCGGATTACACCATCCGGCTGGAGGCGGACGAAGAGTTTCTGCGGCAGCGCCTCATCGACCGCCGGATCCGGACCGGCGTGGACGCGGAGGAGGCGGCCCGGTTCGTGGATTACAGCGATATGGCGAATGTGCGCATCTGCCTGCGGGAATCTGCGGAGGCGGATCAGGTGTGGCGTGTGGACGCGGACGGATTTACTCCCGTCATGCGGGAAAGGATATGAAAGGAAAGGGGCGCGGAGAATGGATAAACGGTTTCGCGTAGGTGTCATAGGCGCGGGCGCGATCAGCGGCCGCTATATCGGAACGATTCAGAAGAAATTCCCGTCGATGGAGGTGGTCTCGGTCTGCGCCGCCCATCGGGAGAACGCGGAGAAGAAGGCCCGGGAGTACGGGATCGCGGCCTGTACCCTGGAGGAAATGCTGTCGGATCCTTCCATAGACATGGTTCTGAATCTGACACCGGTGGGGGCTCATTACGAGATCGTGAAAAAGGCCCTTCTTGCCGGGAAACATGTCTATACGGAGAAGACCATGACCGACGACCCGAAGACGGCGGGGGAGCTTGCGGCGCTTGCGAAGGAGAAGGGGCTGTATCTGGGCTGCGCGCCGGATACATTTCTGGGAGCCGCCGTGCAGACGGCGAGGAAGGCGGTCGACGGCGGAGCGGTCGGGGAGGTCACGTCCTTCGGGATCGCGGCGAACCGCAGCAATGACCTGCTTCTGAGTCTGTTCGCGTTTCTGCGGGAGCCGGGAGCCGGCGTCTGCTATGATTACGCGGTGTATTACATAACTGCCCTTGTCAACCTTCTTGGCCCCGTGGATCAGGTGTCCGCCGTCGTGCGCGCCCCGTATCCGACCCATGTCAATATCCTGCCCCAGAGCCCGGATTTCGGGAAGGTTATGGATACGCCCAATGAGAGCCAGGTGTCCGCGGTCCTGCGGATGAAGAGCGGGGTCGCCGGGACATTTATGGTGAATTCGGACAGCGTGCGGGCGGATCAGGCGTTTTTCGCGATCTACGGGACGAAAGGGATATTGTACCTGACGGATCCGAACCAGTTCGGCGGCGACGTGATGCTTCTGCGGGAGCAGGAGGATCTTCAGAAGCCGCTGATCCGTGAAAAGCTTGAGCCGGTGAACCCGTACTTCGAGGAAAGCCGGGGGCTTGGCGCCGCGGATCTGGCGGAGGCGGTCCGGACGGGGCGCAGGGCCAGGACGGACGCGGAGATGGCCGTCCATGTGCTGGACGTGCTTTGCGCGATGCTGGAAAGCGGAGAGACCGGAAGATGTGTAACTGTGGAATCACACTGTGAGCGGCCCAGGCCGCTGACCGGGGGCGTGGAGGAGAATGACCCTGACCGCTGACCGGACAGGTTTCATAAAATCCAGATCATTCACGAAAGGAGCTAACGCATGCAGGAGTATCTGAAAACCATCGACGAGGTCATCGCGAATGGCCGCTATAAGGATACCTGGGAGTCGCTTCAGCAGTATCATGTCCCTCAGTGGTATGAGAAGACCAAGTTCGGCATCTTTATCCACTGGGGCATCTATTCGGTGCCGGCCTTCGGCAGCGAGTGGTATTCCCGCAACATGTATATTCAGGGCAGCCGCGAGTTCGAGCACCATGTGGCGACCTACGGTCCGCATAAGGATTTCGGCTACAAGGATTTCATCCCGATGTTCACGGCGGAGCATTTTGACGCGAAAGAGTGGATCGGTCTGTTTAAACGGGCCGGGGCCCAGTATGTGGTGCCGGTGGCCGAGCATCACGACGGCTTCCAGATGTACGACAGCGCCATTTCCGACTGGAACGCGGTGAAAATGGGTCCGCACCGCAACGTCCTGGGCGAGCTTCACGACGCCTGCCGGGCGGCCGGGCTCTGCCCCGGCGCTTCCTCCCACCGGGTGGAACACTGGTTCTTCATGGGCCACGGCAGGGAGTTTGATTCCGACATCAAAGAGCCGCTTAAGCGCGGAGATTTCTACTGGCCTGCCATGAAGGAACCGGCGGATCATTTCGACCTGTATTCCGAGCCCATGCCTACGGAGGAGTTTTTAAATGACTGGCTCTGCCGCTGCTGCGAGCTGGTGGACCGTTACCGTCCGAAGATCATTTACTTCGACTGGTGGATCCAGCACAGCAGCGTGAAGCCTTATCTGAGAAAGTTTGCCGCCTATTACTACAACCGGGCCGAGGAATGGGGCGAGGAGGTAGTCATCAACTATAAGCATGACGCCTTTTCGTTCGGAACCGCCGTCATTGACGTGGAGCGGGGGCAGTTTGCCGACGCCAAACCCTACGTCTGGCAGACGGACACCTCGGTCGCCAACAATTCCTGGTGCTACACGGCGGGCAATGAATACAAGACGCCTCATCAGATCGTCCGCGACCTGGTGGATATCGTCAGCAAGAACGGCCGTCTGCTTCTGAATATCGGACCGAAGGCGGACGGAACGATCCCGGACGAGGACCGCCGTATCCTGGAAGAGATCGGAAGATGGATGGACGTTAACGGCGAGGCCATCCGCGGTTCCGGACTCTGGAGAACGTCCGCGGAAGGGCCCACGAAGATCGTGGAGGGCCAGTTCGCCGATTCAGCGGACAAAGGCTATACGTCGGAGGATATCCGGTTTACGGTGAACGGCGGCAATCTCTACGCGGTCTGCCTGAACATGAAGGATAAGGATACGGTACGCATCCGGTCGCTGGCTGAGTGCGACGCCTCCCACGCGCCGAATTTCCATGGGATCATCCGGTCGGTGGAGGTGCTTGGATACGATAAGGCGCCGCAGTGGACGAGAGATGAGAGCGGGCTTACGGTGAAGACGCGTATGATCGAAAGCGGGATGCCGGTGGTATTTAAGATAACGATCGATTAGAAAAGGAGATACGAAACCATGAAGATCTATGTAAACGCGAACGCAGGCTTTGACGGCAACGGAAGCGAGGAGAGGCCCTACCGCCGGATCGGCGAGGCGGCGCGGACGGCGCAGCCGGGAGACGAGGTGCTGGTGGCGCCGGGCGTCTACCGGGAGTATGTGGATCCGCAGAACGCGGGACGCGAGGACGCGCGGATCGTATACCGGAGCGTGGAGCCGCTGGCGGCGGTGATCACCGGCGCGGAGGAGCTGACCGGATGGAAGCTGTACGAGGGCACCACCTGGACGGCCAGCGTGGACAATTCGGTATTCGGCGCATATAATCCCTACACGACCTACGTCTACGGCGACTGGTATTTCGCGGGGCGCAGCCGCCACACCGGGGCGGTCTATCTGAACGATCAGGCCCTCTATGAGGCCCAGTCCCTGGAGGAGTGCCTGGCCGGCGAGGTCTATCCGTGTTCCTGGAACCCGGAGGCGTCCCGGTATAAATGGTTTGCCGTGCAGCAGGACGGCCGGACCGTATTCTACGCGAATTTCCGGGATGCGGATCCGAATAAAGAGAAGGTAGAGATCAATGTCCGCCGGGAGTGCTTCATGCCGTCGAAGACCGGCGTCGGATATATCACGGTCAGCGGCTTTACGGTGACGAAGGCCGCCACCACCTGGGCGCCGCCCGCGGCCTATCAGGACTGCATGATCGGGCCCCACTGGTCAAAGGGCTGGATCATCGAGGACTGCGACATTTCCAACAGCAAATGCGCCGGCATCGGCCTGGGCAAATACCTGGATCCGGACAACGACCATTATTTTACATATAAGCATCTGAAGAGTCCGACCCAGATGGAGCGCGACGCGGTCTGCCGCGGCCAGTACCACGGATGGCTGAAGGAGAAGGTGGGCAGCCATATCATCCGCCGCAACAATATCCACCACTGCGAGCAGGGCGGCATCATCGGCCGGATGGGAAGCGTATTCTCCATCATCGAGGACAACCATATCCATCATATCAACAACATGCAGGAACTGGGCGGCGCGGAGATCGCCGGCATCAAGCTTCACGCGGCCATCGACGTGATCATGCGGCGCAACCACATCCATCACTGTACCATGGGCATCTGGACTGACTGGGAAGCGCAGGGGACCCGGATCACTCAGAACCTTCTGCATGACAACCAGCGGCCCGCGTTCGCCGCTCAGCTGAAGGGCGGCATGGGAAGTCAGGACATCTTCGTGGAAGTCGGCCACGGACCCACGCTGATCGACAACAACATCCTTCTGTCGGATGTGACCCTGCGGATGGCGACCCAGGGCGTCGCCATGGTCCACAACCTGATCTGCGGCGCGCTCACCTGCGTCGGCGAGGGGACAGGGCCCCGCTACACGCCGTATCACATTCCGCACCGGACAGAGGTCATGGGCTTCATGACGATCCTTCACGGCGACGACCGGTTCTACAACAACATTTTCGTCCAGAAATGGCCGATGGAGGATCTGGCGGACGGCGTGGCGGCGGACTCCAACGACGGAAAGGCCCAGCGGGAGAACCGCCGTGCGGGTACGTTCGTGATGGACGAGTATCCGACCTACGACGAGTGGATCGTGAACTTCGATATGGACAGCGAGACGCCGGATATGGGCAAGCTTGCGAAGTATCATTTCAGCCACCTGCCGGTCTGGGCCGACGGAAACGTCTATCTGGCCGGGGCCGCCGCATGGAAGAAAGAGACGCGTAATCTGACGGATGAGACGAGCCCGGTGCAGGTCGAGCTGACCGAGAAGGACGGCCATATGGTGCTCACGACGAATATCTACGATCTGGTAAAGGACTTCCGGGCTGGGATGATCTCCTCCGATACGCTGGGCAGGGCCTTCGAGCCGGAGGAGCGGTACGAGAATCCGGACGGCACGGATATCGTTTTCGATTCCGATTATCTGGGCGGCCACCGGGGCCTTTCGGTGTTGCCGGGACCGTTCGCGGAGGCGGGAGACGAAGTGACAGTGTACTGATCGCCGCGCCGCGGCCTGCAGTTCGCGCGGACAACGGTACAGAGAAATGTCTGCTGTCTCTTGGCATTTTCTGGTTTTATGCGTAATTGAGACAGAATGATTTCGTTCAGGAGGGCAAGTATGAAAAAGCTGATCGTATTTTCCGCGGATGCCATGGTGTGGGAAGATGTGGCGTATCTGCGGACGCTTCCCAATTATCGGAAATATCTGGCCGGCGGCTGCGCGGCGGAGCGGATCGAGTCGGTCTATCCGACCAACACCTATCCCTGTCACGCAACGATGATGAGCGGCGTGTACCCGGACAAGCACCGGGTGGTGGGCAATTTCCATCTGACGCCGGGCCGGCGTCCCAGTCTCTGGCTTTGGGAGCATGACAATGTGAAATGGAAAGAAGACATCTTCCGCGTCGCGAAGCAGGCGGGTTACCGGACCGCCGCGGTGTTCTGGCCGGTGACCGGGGCCCATCCGTATATCGACGACCTGATCAGCGAGTACTGGCCCCAGACGCCGGAGGAGGACGCGTGCTATCAGGAAAGCTGGCGGAAGCTGGGCGCGAGTGACGAGATGATCCGGATCATCGAGAAGAATATGGATCTGAAGGCGATCAAGAGCCATCCGTTCCGGGACCATTTCGCGGTGCTCTGCGCCGCCGATGTGATCCGCCGCACCAGGCCCGACGTGCTGTTCGTCCACCCGGCCAATATCGACGGCGCCCGCCACGCGACCGGCGTGTTCAGCGATCAGGTGCGGGCGGCCGTGGAGGAGACGGACCGGTGGCTGGGCGAGCTGATGCAGGCGGTCGAGGAGACCGGCGAGCTTAAAAATACGAATCTGGTCATGGTCAGCGACCACGGACAGATGGAGAGCAAGCGGGTCTTAAATCCCAATGTGCTGCTGGCGGATCACGGCCTGATCCGGGCGGCGGAGGATGGTTCCCTGGAAGGCTGGGACGCCTGGTGCCAGGCCGGGGGGATGTCCGGGCTCATTTATCTGCGGGATCCGAAGAATAAGGCGCTTTACGACCGGGTCTACGGACTTCTCAAGGATCTGGCGGCGGAGGGGATCTATGGCTTTACGCAGGTGTTCACGGCAGAGGAGACAGCGCGTCAGTACCATCTCGACGGTGATTTCTCCTTCGTGATCGAATCGGATGGCTATACTGGTTTCTGGGAGAATTACACGCGGCCGCTGGTGACGAATTTTGATGTGTCGGACTACCGCATGGGCCGCGCGACCCACGGCTATCTGCCCGCGAAGGGGCCGCAGCCCACATTTCTGGCAAAGGGGCCTGATTTTAAGGAGAACGTGGTGATCGGGAAGGCGCGGCTCGTGGACGAGGCGCCGACGTACGCGAAGCTTCTGGGCGTGGAACTGCCGAACGCGGACGGACGGGCGCTTACGGAACTGCTGCGGTGAGAATGAGGAGGATGATCCCATGAAGATTGTGACATTTAATATCCGCGTGGACTGCGGCAACGACGGTATTTATAATTTCTGCTACCGCAGGGATCTGGTTCTTGAAAAGATCTTAAAGGAGCAGCCGGATATCATCTGCTTTCAGGAGGTCATGCCCAATGTGGCGGTGTGGCTTCGGGAGAACCTGCGGGATTACTATGTGATCGGATGCGGACGCGACCGGAACCTGCGTGACGAGCAGACGACCATCGCCTACCGGTGGGACCGGCTGAACCTGATGCGGATGGAGGTATACTGGCTGTCGGAGACGCCGATGGTCCCAGCTTCCCGCTACCCGGATCAGAGCATCTGCCCGAGGGTCTGCACGGAGGCGGTATTTGAGGAAATGGCGACCGGGCTGGTGTTCCGCGTGGCCAATACCCATCTGGATCATGAAGGGCCGCAGGCCCGGATCCGGGGACTCAGACAGATCATGGCGCATCTGGCGGAGGCGGAATTCTTCCCGCAGGCGCCGGTGATCCTGACCGGCGATATGAACGCGGAGCCGGACAGCGAAGAGATGGCGGTCATGAAGGATTATCCGGAGTTTACGAATGCGACGGAGGGAATCGGCGTCACCTACCATGGTTTCCACCGGGAAGAGACATTCTGCAGCATCGACTACATTTTCATAAGCGGCGGCCTGCGGTGCGGGTCTGTGGAGAAATGGACCGACGAGCGGGACGGGATCACAATGTCGGACCATTATCCGGTGTGCGCGGAGGTATACATGTGACGGAAAACCGGCTGAAGAACAAGGCGTCCAAGCGGGAGATTGAGGAATCCAACGCCCGGCTTGCGCGGGACGATGAGAAGTACAGGCTGGAGAGTTACGAGGGAGAGATTCCGTTTGAAAATTACATGAAGATCGATAACTCGGAGCTGGCGCCGGAAGTGGCCGCGCGGATGATCAAGGAGCGGTTTTCTTTGTAGGAGAAAAATGCTGCGGGCCAAGAAATATATTGCATACGCTTTTTGTTTTGGATATACTTGATTGTAGAGAAGACTGCTGGAGTAGGAAAGGATTTTGTGATTTCTGAGATCGCATTGAGGAAAGGGTGGAAAATAATGCAGATGGAACAGCTCTATATTACAAATGTGGAAATTCAAAAAGTCAGGCATTTGATGGATATTTCCATTCCTTTGGCGGAAAATCAGATGAAGCATTTGATTTTTACAGGAAAAAACGGAAGCGGAAAAACAAGCGTAATAGAGGCGATGGCGGAGTATTTGGATCATGCTTTTCAGAATCCTTATTTTACAGAGCAAGAATCTTGGGTGGAAGGGAAAAGGAAACAATTGGATCGGGCAACCCAAGAAAATAAAAACGAAGAAGAGATCCTAAAACTTCAGAAGGAGTTTGATGGTTTAAAAAGAGATCTCGAAGAAAGCAGAAAAGGTTTAAGAATCAGCTTTAATGGGAATCGGGAAAGGTTCTTTGAGATAAAAGAGAAGTATCATTATATTCTGGCATATTATGGGGCAAATAGAATCTTTGAGGCAATACAGCCCAGGCATGTTGAGAAAGTCCAGTTAATGGATTTCTATGGAATTAATGAATCTCCAAGGAATGATTTTGTAAAATACCTGTTGGACTTGAAAATGACGGAAGCGTTGGCGCGCGGCAACGGAAAGACCGAGAAAGCAGATGAGATAGCCTTATGGTTCCAGAAACTGGAGAAGCTGCTTAAAAAAGTTTTTGACGACGATTCTATTAGACTGGTGTTTGATGAGGAAACATTCCAATTCAGCATTCTGGAGCAGGGCAGGGAAGCCTTTGATTTCAATACATTGTCCAGCGGCTATCAGGCGGTTCTTGATATTGTGCTTGATATCATCATGCGGATGGAAAGCCAGCTGAACCGTTCGTTTGATTTTAATCTGTCCGGGATCGTATTAATTGATGAAATCGAAACCCATCTGCATCTGGAACTGCAGAGAAATATCATGCCGCTTTTGACGACGGTATTTCCAAATATACAGTTTATTGTAACGACGCATTCTCCTTTTATTTTGAACAGCATAGATAATGCTGTGATTTACGATCTGGAGAAGCATTTGCTGGTGCAGAACGGACTGGACAATGTTCCTTATGATGGAATCGTAGAAGGCTATTTTGGGGCGGATAAACTTTCAAATACATTAAAAGAAAAGTTTGAACGGTATAAAAAGCTTGTTGCGAAAACCACCCTGACGGATGATGAACTCAGAGAGATTGCGGAGTTAGGGTTGTATTTGGACGAGATTCCCGACTATCTGGCGATTGGAATCTCAACGGAGTACCGAAGATTAAAACTTGAATTTACGGAAAGGACGGATTTGAATGGTAAAAATTGAGCGTTCCTTTCCGGCACCGAAATCTTTGGCGGTGGAAGCTCAAAAGTCGAATGGGCGGTATGACTGTCAGGATGTAATAGAGAGATTACGGTCAGATTTTCATAATAAATGCTATATTTGTGAGATGAAAGATTTGCAGGATCCCAACGTAGAGCATTTACTTCCGCATAAGAACGGAAAATTTCCGGAAAGGAAATTTGATTGGGGAAATTTATTTTGGTCTTGCGGTCATTGTAATGGGATTAAGAATAACAGCAAGTATGATGAGGGAATCCTGGACTGTTGTAAAGCGGATCCTGAGAAATACATGTATTTTGGTCTGGAAGGCAATGAGGTTATAGTTAACAGCTTTGACTCAGAGGATGAAACTCTTAAGAGAACAGGCATGCTTATAATGGAAACATTTTCGTTGAAGAACACCGGGATGAGAACCTATACCAGTTCGGAAAGATATAAGCAGCTTCAAAAGGAAATGAATTTATTATATAAACAATTGGAAGAATTACATAGAAGTCCGGAATCACAGATTGTAATAAGAATCATTCAAAGCCTGCTGAGAAGAGAGTCTGCTTTTGCGGCGTTTAAGCGGTGTTATATTCGCAGACATGCAGCGGAATATCCACAGCTACAGCAATATGTGGAATTGGAAGAACCAAGCGGTCGTTTGGGCGCTGAACAGGGGAATATACGATGAATATTGAGAAAATAGACCAGAATTTTGCTTCCAACAGCTATCTTCCAGATGATATAACCTTCCATGATTGCCGCGAAGAACCATTCCAGGGTTACGGGTTATACCGTTTCCGCGACTCGGACGTGTTTCGTCGCATGCCCCAGGAGACGGCGGATCTGGTCAGCCCCGGAGTGTCGATGCTCTGCCGCCATACGGCCGGAGGCCGCATTCGGTTTCGGACGAATTCCCGGTATCTGGTGATCCGGGCGCTTTTAGCCGACTGCTCTTGGATGGGGCATATGCCGTTTGTGGGCTCCTGCGG
>CANQGA010000040.1 GCA_947600145.1 uncultured Lachnospiraceae bacterium
CAGCATGTTGAAGAAACTGTCCAGCGTTGAGAGATGCAGACGCGATCCGGCAGGTGGACACGGTGACGGAGGAGGTCATGCGGGCCATGTCCGATACCAGGACGCCGCAGGGCGTGCTGGCCGTCGTGAAGCAGCGCCGCTATACGCTGGGGGAGATCCTTTCCCGGCCTGACAGGGCCCACCTGGTCATCCTGGAGACGATCCAGGATCCCGGCAATCTCGGAACGATCCTGCGTTCCGGGGAGGGGGCCGGCGTGACCGGCGTCATCATGGACAACCGGACGGCAGACATATTCAGCCCCAAGGTGATCCGCTCCACGATGGGATCCGTTTTCAGGGTACCGTTCCTTCGGACGGACGACCTGCGGCAGACCGTGTCGGCGGTGAAGAAGTCAGGCGTACGTCTGGCCGCCGCCCATCTGCAGGGAAGCGCTGTGTATGACGCGCAGGATTATACGGGGCCCGTCGGCTTCCTGATCGGAAATGAGGCCGCGGGACTGAGCAGGGAGACAGCGGAGCTTGCCGACGTGCGGGTCCGGATCCCGATGATGGGCCGGGTGGAGTCGCTGAACGCCGCGGTGGCTGCGTCGCTTTTGATGTTCGAGGCGGCGCGCCAGCGAAGGTGCGGCCCGGAAGAAGATCGTTAAGTTTTCAAGAAAGGTGTTGAATTCAGATAAGAAAGCTTTTATAATGATAATAGGACGATTTTTGCCGAAACCGGTAGAATGGTCTGACCGGAGGTATGAGCGCGGCAGGTCCGTCCATATTATAGACAGGGGGAATCAAAGTGGCATCGATTTACTGGCTTATTTTCTTTGTCGTAATGATCGCGATCGAGCTGGGAACGCTGGCGCTTACGACCATATGGTTCGCCGGCGGGGCGCTGGTAGCTTTCATCCTGTCCCTGTTCGGGGCCGGCGTGGAGCTGCAGCTGACAGTGTTCGTGATCGTATCGTTTCTGCTGCTGTTTTTTACGAGGCCGTGGGCGTCCAAGTATCTGAACAGACATACCACGCGGACGAACGTGGAGGCGCTGATCGGACGCACCGCCAGAGTCACCAGGGAGATCAACAATGAGCTCGGGACCGGGACGGCCGTTGTGGGAGGACAGGAGTGGTCCGCGAGGGCCAGCGAGAGCGGCGCCGTCTATCCGGCTGGCGCCATCGTTGTGATCCAGGGAGTAAGAGGAGTCAAGCTGATTGTCAAACAGGAAAAGGAGGTAATGTAGTATGGGACCGTTAATCGGACTTTTGATCGTATTGGTTATTATTCTGGCTGTACTGTCGTCCTGCGTCAAGATCGTGCCGCAGGCCAACGCGGTGATCGTGGAGCGTCTGGGGGCGTATCTGGCGACATGGTCGGTGGGCCTTCATGTAAAGATGCCGTTTATTGACCGCGTCGCCAAGAGAGTGATTCTCAAGGAGCAGGTGGTGGATTTCCCGCCCCAGCCGGTTATTACGAAGGATAATGTCACGATGAAGATCGATACCGTCGTGTTCTTCCAGATCACGGATCCGAAGCTTTATACCTACGGCGTGGAGAATCCGATCATGGCGATCGAGAACCTGACTGCGACGACGCTGCGCAATATCATCGGCGATCTGGAACTGGATCAGACTCTGACGTCCAGAGAGACGATCAATACGAAGATGCGCTCCGCGCTGGATGTGGCCACGGATCCGTGGGGCATCAAGGTGAACCGTGTGGAACTTAAGAATATCATTCCGCCGGCAGCGATCCAGGACGCCATGGAGAAGCAGATGAAGGCGGAGCGTGAGCGCCGTGAGTCCATTCTCCGCGCGGAAGGTGAGAAGCGGTCTACGATCCTGGTTGCGGAAGGCAAGAAGCAGTCCGCGATCCTGGACGCGGAAGCGGACAAAGAGTCCGCGATCCTCCGCGCCGAGGCTGAGAAGGAGAAACGGATCCGTGAGGCGGAAGGCCAGGCCGAGGCGATCATCAAGATCCAGCAGGCGACGGCGGACGGCATCCGCTTTATCAAGGAAGCCGGCGCGGACGACGCGGTGCTTCAGCTTAAGAGTCTGGAGGCATTTGCGAAGGCGGCGGACGGACAGGCGACGAAGATCATCATTCCGTCCGAGATACAGGGGCTTGCGGGCCTGGTGAGATCGGTGGCCGAGGTGGCCAGGGAAGAGTAAGCTTTCAATAAAGCCCGCTCCCGGCCGATCATCCGTTTGAGGATCGGGAGGGACGCGCTGACCGGCAGGCAAACGGCTCCCCGTATGGGGAGCCGATATTGATTTTTCAGGAGGAAAGAACAGAATATGGATTTAAAGGGCAGAAATTTTCTGACGCTTAAGGATTACAGTCCGGAGGAGATCACGTATCTGCTGGATCTGGCGGCTGATTTCAAGGAGAAGAAGAAGAAAGGCATTCCGGTGGATATCCACCGCGGCAAGAATGTGGCGCTGATCTTCGAGAAGACGAGCACAAGGACGCGCTGTTCGTTTGAGGTAGCCGCCCATGATCTCGGGATGGGAACGACTTATCTGGAACCGGCCAGCTCCCAGATCGGCAAGAAGGAAAGCATTGCCGACACGGCCCGGGTCCTCGGGCGGATCTATGAGGGGATCGAGTACCGGGGATTCGGCCAGGAGATCGTGGAGGAGCTGGCGCGCCATGCCGGCGTTCCGGTCTGGAACGGGCTGACCAATGAGTTTCATCCGACCCAGATGCTGGCGGATCTTTTGACGATCCGGGAGCATTTCGGCCGTCTTAAGGGCATTAAGCTGGTCTATATGGGAGACGCCCGCTACAACATGGGCAATTCCCTGATGATCGCGTGCTCCAAGATGGGGCTTGATTTCGTGGCCTGCGCGCCGGAGAAATATTTCCCCGACAAAGCCCTTGTGCAGCAGTGCAGGGAGTACGCCGCGGCGTCGGGCGCCTCGATCACGCTGACGGACGACGTGATGGCGGGAACCAGGGACGCCGACGTGGTCTACACCGACGTCTGGGTATCCATGGGCGAACCGGATGAAGTCTGGGAGGAGAGGATCCGGGATCTGACGCCGTACCGGGTGACGGGGGCTGTCATGGCGAACGCGGGAGACGGGGCTGTTTTCCTGCATTGCCTGCCGTCCTTCCATGACCTGAAGACGAAGATCGGCAAAGAAATGGGCGAGCGGTTCGGCATCTCGGAGATGGAGGTCACGGACGAGGTGTTCGAGGCGCCGTATTCGAAGGTGTTCGATGAGGCCGAGAACCGCATGCATACGATCAAGGCGGTTATGGCGGCGACGTTGGGAGTTTGATCTATGTACGGACAGGAGAAGAGAAAAGGACGCAGGAACGCGGCGCTGGTCATGGATGCCGTCCATATTGTGATCGGGATCCTGATCGTGATCCTGGCGGTCATCACATTTTTGAATCCGGAGGGGAATCAGATCCTGCTTCCGGTCATATTCGCGCTGGCGGCGGTTTTGGATATCGTGAGCGGAATCCACAAATTCCGCGTAAGCGGCCGGTCAGCCGGAAAGAAGGCCGGCGCGGCGGCGCAGCTTCTGCTGGCCGCGCTGCTGATCGCGGTGACGGTTGTAAGCGCGATCAGTATCTGGAGGTAATGGGTGAAAACTGAGATTATCAGAAAACTGAAAGAAACTGACGGCTACGTGTCGGGTCAGCAGCTCTGTGAGCTTCTGGGCGTGTCGAGGACGGCAGTCTGGAAGGTGATCCGGCAGCTGAGGGACGAGGGCTATCAGATCGAGGCGGTGCGCAACAGGGGCTACCGCCTTTTGGAGGTTGCCGATGTGCTGACGGAAGCGGAATGCCGCAACCGTCTGGCAGGCCGGTGGCTGGGGAATCCGGTCTACTGCTTTGACGAGATCGATTCCACGAATACCCGGGCAAAGCTTCTGGCTGAGAAGGGAGCTCCGGAGGGAACTCTCGTGATCGCGGAGAGCCAGACGGCCGGAAAAGGCCGCAGGGGCCGCAGCTGGGCTTCGCCGCCGGGGGAAGGGCTTTGGTTCAGCTTTGTCCTGCGGCCGCAGATCCGGCCGTCCGTCGCCCCGATGATCACGCTTGCGGCCGCCCTGGCCGTGGCCGCCTCCATCGAGGATGTGTGCGGCCTTCCGGCCCGCATCAAATGGCCGAATGATATCGTGATCTCGGGCAGGAAACTGGTCGGGATCTTAACAGAGCTTTCCGCCGAGACCCTGGAGGTCCACTATGTGGTCGTGGGGATCGGCATCAACGTGAATATGACAGAGTTTCCGGAGGAGATCCGCCGAACTGCCACATCCCTCTATCTGGAAAGCGGAAAGCGCTTTAAGCGGTGCGATATCGTAGCGGCTGTCATGAAGCGGATGGAAGAGTACTATGCGGCTTATATGAATACATGCAGCCTGGCGGCGATGAAAGATGAATATATGGGGCGCCTCGCGAATCTTAACCGGGAGGTTGCGGTGATAACGCTGCGGGAGGAATGGCGCGGACTGTGCGAGGGGATCGATGAATACGGACGGCTTCTGGTCCGCAGAAAGGACGGAAGTCTTGAAAAGATCGTATCCGGCGAAGTGTCGGTGAGAGGAATTTACGGATATGTCTGAGGATCTGTACCGGGGACTGCAGGTCCTGGAAAGCGATGAGCATTCGCTTGACCGCCTTGACCGGCTTAAGGCCATGACCGGTCCGCTCCTTGCCTGGTATGGGGAACATGCCCGCATCCTTCCGTGGAGGGAAGAGCCGACGCCGTATCGGGTCTGGATCTCGGAGATCATGCTGCAGCAGACCAGGGTGGAAGCGGTAAAACCATATTTTTCCAGGTTTATGGAGGAACTGCCGGACATCGCGTCCCTTGCGGCTGTGCCGGAGGAGCGGCTTTTAAAGCTGTGGGAGGGGCTTGGCTACTATAACCGGGCCCGCAATCTGCAGAAGACGGCCAGGATCCTGATGGAACGGTATGACGGCCGGCTGCCGGACAGCCGCAGCGAGCTGATCAGGCTTCCCGGAATCGGGAGCTACACGGCCGGGGCCATCGCGTCCATCGCCTACGGAGAAGCCGTGCCGGCGGTGGACGGAAACGTCCTGCGCGTACTTTCCAGAGTGCTGGCAAGTACGGAGGACATCGCGTCCTTATCGGTAAAGCGCCGTTTTGAGCAGGATCTGGCGGCCGTGATGCCCGCCGGCTGCAGCAGCGCCTTTAACCAGGGACTCATCGAGATCGGGGCCATCGTCTGCGTACCGAACGGGGAACCGCGGTGCGGAGAGTGTCCGCTTCATTCGGTCTGCCTTGCCGCGAGGAATAATCTTACGGATTCTATTCCGGTGAAAAGCAGGCCGAAACCCCGGAGGATCGAGGAGAGGACCATTCTTCTGATCGTTTCCCACGGCAGAACGGCCATCCGGAAACGGCCGCCGGAGGGACTGCTGGCTTCCCTGTATGAATTTCCGTCCCTGACCGGAAAGCATTCGCCGCGGGAGATCAGCGAGACGGATCTTTTGGACGGCGCGGGAATCCTGCGTATCCGGCCCGCGCCGGACGCGGTGCACATTTTCAGTCATGTGGAATGGCATATGTCGGCATTCCTGATCGAGACGGAACGGATTCCCGCACAGTATGCGGCCGCGGATCCGGATGAGCTTAGGGACCGTTACCCGATGGCGGGGGCATTTGATAAATATATCCGTTTTTTAGGCGGAGAATCTTGACGGAGGAAATATCGATGGGAAAACTTCTTCTGATCGCCAATCCGACGGCGGGAAAGACGAGGATCAGGGATCATCTTCTGAGCATCGTGGATATTTTCAATAAGAGCGGCTGGCAGGTCGAGGTTCATGTGACCCAGTCGCAGCTTGACGCCATGGAGACGGCGGCCCGGTACGGAGGAAGCGTGGATCTTCTGGTCTGCAGCGGCGGCGACGGGACCTTAAGCGAGACGATCTCCGGTATGATGCGGCTTGAGCATCCGCCCAGGCTGGGATATATACCCGCCGGTTCCACCAACGATTTCGCTTCAAGCCTCGGCATCCCCAGACACATGGTCGACGCGGCCAGAAATGTGGCAGAAGGGGTTCCGCGCCTGATCGATATCGGCCAGTTCTGTGGAGAGCGCAATTTTGTCTATGTGGCGGGGTTCGGCGCGTTTACCGAGGTGTCTTATATGACGCCCCAGGAGAAGAAGAATCTCCTGGGCCATCAGGCCTATATGCTGGAGGGGATGAAAAGTCTCGCCAATATCAAGTCCTACCATATGAAAGTGGAATCGGATGAATTTGCGATGGAGGAAGATTTCATTTTCGGAATGGTCACCAACACGACCAGTGTCGGCGGGTTTAAAGGGCTTGTGGCGCGGAACGTGGCTCTGGACGACGGCCTGTTTGAGGTGCTTCTGATCCGGACGCCCACGACGCCGCTGGAACTTACAAATATTTTGTCATCAATGATCACCAAAGAGGAATACAATGAGTATGTCCACCGGTTTCTGGCTTCGCGGCTCCGCATTACCTGCAGCGAGCCCGTGGACTGGGTGCTGGACGGAGAATTCGGCGGGGCGCGCACGGAGGTGGAGATCGAAAATCTGACGAAACGGATTGAAATTATAGCGGGAAATGTAAAAAAAAGTTGAAAAATGACTTTTGATATTATATAATGACAATTTAGGACATAAGCGAAAGGATGTCAATTTGTGGACAAAACTATTTTTTTAGAGAAACTTGGCAAACTTGTAGAGCAGGCCAGAACCAAGGGCAACACCATCGGTATGACGGAGATCAACAACGCGTTCATGGGCGATGATCTGACCACGGAGCAGATGGAACACATTTACGCCTATATGGAGGCGAATGAGATCGATGTGATCCAGGAATCCGACGAGAATATGATCGCCGAGGTCGAGATGCTTCTGGCGGCGGATGATGACGACGAGAGCTTTCTCAAGGACGAAGACGATGACGAAGATATCGATCTGGACGCCATCGACCTTCTTGACGGGATCGGGACGGATGATCCGGTGCGCATGTATCTGAAGGAGATCGGAACCGTGCCGCTTCTGACGGCCGACGAGGAGATGGAGCTTGCCATGCGGAAGGCGGAAGGCGATGTGGCCGCCAAGGACCGTCTGATCGAGGCCAATCTGCGTCTGGTCGTCAGTATTGCCAAACGCTATACCGGAAGAGGCATGAGCTTCCTGGATCTTGTACAGGAAGGCAATCTCGGCCTGATCAAGGGCGTTGAGAAGTTCGATTATACAAAGGGATATAAGCTGAGTACATACGCGACCTGGTGGATCCGCCAGTCCGTGACAAGGGCTCTGGCTGATCAGGCCAGGACCATCCGCGTACCGGTGCATATGGTCGAAACGATCAACAAGATGTCGAAGATGCAGCGCAAGCTGACTCTGGAGCTGGGCTATGAGCCGTCTGTGACAGAGCTCTCGGACGCGCTGGAGATGTCGGAAGACAAAGTGATGGAGATCATGCAGATCTCCAGGGAACCCGCTTCCCTGGAGACCCCTATCGGCGAGGAAGACGATTCCAATCTCGGGGATTTCGTGGCGGACACCAATGTGGTGACGCCGGAAGGCAACGTGGAGTCCGTCATGCTGCGGGAGCATATCGATACGCTTCTGGGAGACCTGAAGGAGAGGGAACGCCAGGTGATCGTGCTCCGCTTCGGGCTGGAGGACGGCCATCCGAGAACGCTGGAGGAAGTGGGCAAAGAGTTTAACGTGACCCGCGAGCGCATCCGCCAGATC
This sequence comes from uncultured Lachnospiraceae bacterium, assembly GCA_947600145.1. Lineage (GTDB taxonomy): Bacteria > Bacillota > Clostridia > Lachnospirales > Lachnospiraceae > UBA3402. The sequence continues at coordinate 7,713 of CANQGA010000040.1, forward strand.
GAGGCCAAGGCGCTCCGCAAGCTCCGCAATCCCGTGCGCAGCAAAAGGATCCGTGACTTTCTGTGAGCAACGAGCAGCGCGCAGATATCGGCTGGGAGCCGGCGCCGTGCTCGCACGGTAGCCGGCTCCCAGAAGATATCTGCCATGCGGCGACTGCCGCATGAACGAGAAACCGCAGGTTTCGAGTTGTGAGCGCTGCGTAGTGCAGCAGCGCGCCGCGTGGCAGTGAGAGGCTTGTATGAATAAACGCAACTACCAGAGGGAACTGGACCGGATCCTGGATACGATCCGGGAGCGCCCCGCTTCGGACGGGCATTTGCCCGCGCTTTTCCTGCACGTCTGCTGCGCGCCGTGCAGCAGCTATGTGCTGGAGTATCTGTCCGGGTACTTTGAGATAACGGTATTTTTCTATAATCCGAATATCTATCCGCCTGAGGAATACGCAAAGCGCGCCGAAGAGGAACAGCGGCTGATCCGTGAGATGCCGTTAAAGAATACCGTGCGTTTCCTGGAGGGCACATACTGCCCGGAGGATTTCTACAGCGCGGTGAAGGGCCTTGAGAGAGAGCCGGAGGGCGGCGCGCGGTGCAGGAGCTGTTTTGAACTGCGTCTTAGGGAAGCGGCCCGGCAGGCACATCTGGGCGGGTATGATTATTTTACAACATCCCTGTCCATCAGCCCGCTGAAGGATGCGGACGTTCTCAATGAGATCGGCGAAAGGCTGGGTCGTGAGTACGGAGTTGCCTGGCTGGCCTCGGATTTTAAGAAACGGGACGGATATAAGCGTTCGATCGAGCTGTCGAGGCAGTACGGGCTTTACCGGCAGAACTATTGCGGCTGTGTTTTTTCCCGGCGGGACGAAGCGGATCCGTCCGGGTCGGAGAGACCGGTCTGAGACCGGTTATACAGAATATCAATCAAAGGAGACAGAAGCTATGATCAGCAGGACCTTAACCGTAGTGAATCCTTCCGGACTTCATTTAAGACCGGCAGGGGTGCTGTCCCAGACGGCCATGAGATTCAAATCCGAAATCATTTTGGAGAGCGGCGATAAACGTATCATTGCGAAAAGCGTGCTGAACGTGATGGCTGCCGGTATCAAGTGCGGCGCCCGGATCAACGTAGTGTGCAGCGGTCCGGATGAGGAGGAAGCCCTGGAGACGGTCGCGAAGGCGATCGAGAGCGGGCTGGGAGAGATGTAACCGGCAGAGAAACGTGTTTCGGACAGGCGGAGGAGCGATTCCTGCGCCTGTTTTTTTGCGCTCATGATGCGGCTGAATATTCGGGAATTTCGTGCAACAGAATAAAAAGTGAAAAATATATTGACAATTCCAGACAGAAGGAGTATATTATTTATTAGGAAATAAATTTAGGAAACACTGTTTCCTGGAAAAAGAGTATAAAATGACGGTAAAAGAGATTGCAAAATTGGCGAATGTATCCACATCTACCGTCTCAAAGATCCTCAATGGAAAAGATCAGACCATCAGCTGCGAGACCCGGAAAAAGGTACTGGACATCGTCAAGGAATACCACTACAATCCGTACCAGTCCGTGCTCGGGGCCGCAGGAGGAGGAAGATTTCTCCTCGGGGTCATTATCCGGGAATCCGGGGAGAGCCGGAAGCTGTTGGCGGGAATCATCGCGCAGGCCGGCGCAGGCGGCTATATGGTTCTTGTCAGCAGTTACGGAGGACAGGAGGACGGAGAGAGGAAGGCCATCGAGCGGCTGCTGTCGCAGAATCTGGGCGGAGTGATCTGGCAGAGAAGCGGCGGCGTATATCAGGAATACGAACAGATCCTTGCGGAAAAAAGAATACCTGTACTTTATGCTGATTCCCTGTTTAAGGGGGGAAACAGGGATCAGATCTTCTCAGACTATGAACATCTTGGTTATGAGCTTGCCCGGTATCTGACAGACCGGGGACATCAGAAGCTCGCATGTCTGTACCCGAATGAGCTGGACGATACGGTCCGGTTTCTGGAAGGGGTCCAGAGATGTCTTTACGAATACCAGATCCCCTACACCAAAGAAATCATTACAAAATGGACGGACGGTTTTTCTCTGAATGAGAAAATGCTCTCCGGCATCACGGCTGTGATCTGTTTTGACGAAGCCATTGCCGGAGACGTTTGCCGCAAGGCCGCGGAGAACGGGTATCATATCCCGGAGGATCTTTCCGTGATCAGCGCGGGAGATCCCGCCGTATCGGCGCTGATGACGCCGGCGGTCACGACGATCGCGATCTCCCCGGAGAAACTGGGACAGAGGATATGCAGGAGCCTGATCGGACGGATCGAGCAGACGCAGACAGCGGATGAGGAGTCGGAGGAAATATTTTTTGCGGGCGGCAGCGTGCGCGATATCCGTAAACAGCGAAAAGCGAAGATCGTTGTGGTCGGAGCGATGAACATAGATACCGTGATCAATGTGAAGGAGTTCCCCAATCCGGGCCAGACCCTCGTATCGGAGAGCCTGACTGTCCTTCCGGGCGGCAAGGGTTCCAATCAGGCGGCAGGAGCCGCCAAGCTGGGGGCGCAGGTTTTTCTGATCGGAAAGCTGGGGCAGGATTATGAGGCCAAGATCCTGCGCGACGCCATGGCAGAGCTCGGCGTCAATCAGGAAGGCGTAACGGAGATCGGATTTTCAGGTACCGGAAAGGCCCTGATCACGGTACAGCAAAACGGCGAGAGCAACATCGTCATCTATCCCGGCGCGAACCGCTATCTGAGCCCCGGGGATGTCGAGCGGCACAGCGGAGCCCTGGAGAACGCCAGATTCTGCCTGCTGCAGACGGAGACACCTGCGGAGACCGTGGAATATGCCGCGGCCCTCGCCAGAAGGAGGGGCGTGAAGGTCATGCTGAAGCCCGCGGCGGTCAGCCATATAAACAGCGGGCTGCTGTCGGATATCGACTATCTGATCCCGAATGAAAAGGAGCTCCATCTGCTTCTGCCGGGGGAAGGATCGGTCGAGGAGAAGGCGGAGTATTTTTTGGAAAAAGGCGTTTCCCACGTGATCGTGACGCTGGGGGAACAGGGGTGCTATCTGCGGGATCGGAAACATTCGCTGTATTTTTCCGCGGGAGATTTTAAGGCGGTCGATACGACGGGGGCGGCGGACGCGTTTATCGCGGCGCTGGCTGTGTATCTGGCCGAAGGGACGGAGCTGACCATGGCGGTGCGGATCGCTTCCTATGCGGCGGGCTGTTCGGTCACCAGGCCGGGCGTACAGTCGGCGATGGTGTCCCGGCCGGCGATGAATCTCTGCATGGAGGAGATCAGCCGCCAGATCCGGATGGGAACGAAACGTTTTTCATAAAGGGAGGATTTGGGATGAAACAGGAAATAAGGCTTCTGGCGCCCTGCGGGATCCTCGGGTACGGTTATCCGAGGGAATCCTTTTTGAACGGCATGGCCATGAAACCGGACGCGATCGTCGTTGACGCGGGGAGTACGGACGCCGGGCCCCATAAGCTTGGAGCCGGTGTGGCGATCGTCAGCCGTCAGGCCTGTAAAAAGGATCTGGAGCTGATGATCACGGAAGGAGCCCGGGCCGGGATCCCGGTGATCGTGGGCTCTGCCGGCGGGAGCGGCGGCCGTGTCCATGTGGAATGGACGATGCGCATCGTCCGTGAGATTCTGACTGAGCACGGCCTGGAAGCGATGCGGACGGCCGTTATCTGGGGGGATATACCCAGGGAGATCGTGGCGGAGCGCTTAAAGGAAGGAAAGGTGACTCCCCTGGGCAACGCGGTAAAGCCGCTGACGGAAGAGCGTCTGGCCGAGACGAACGGCGTTGTGGCCCAGATGGGGCACGAGCCTGTGGTGGAGGCGCTTAAGGCGGGATACCAGCTGATCATCTGCGGAAGGGCGTACGATCCGGCCCCGTTTGCGGCGGTCGCGATCTGGCAGGGACTGCCCGCGGCTTACGGCTATCACGCCGGGAAGATCCTGGAGTGCGCGGCGCTCTGCGCCGTGCCGGGGACGACCAAGGACTGTATGCTGGGAACCATAACCCCGGACGGCTTCCGGATCACGCCTCTTTCGGCGGCAAGAAAATGTACATCCCTCTCGGTCGCGGCCCACACCTTCTATGAGAAGGACCATCCTTATATCCTCCACGGCCCGGGAACGGTGCTGGATCTGGAGAACTGCCGGTTTACCGAGATGGGCGACGGGAGCGTCTGGGTGACGGGGAGCCGGATCAGCTCCACGGATCCGTACTGCATCAAGCTTGAAGGGGCGAGAAGGGCGGCTTACCGGACGTTTGTGATCGCCGGGGCAAGGGATCCTCTGTTCATCCGCTCCATTGAGGAGATCGAGAGGCTGGCGGAGGAGCAGGTGAGGGCCTATTACAGGGAGATCCCGGAGGAGGATTACCAGATCCATTTTATCAATTACGGGATCAACGGAGTCATGGGAGAGCTGGAGCCCAGCCATGAGCTGCCGCATGAGGCAGGGATCGTATTTGAGGTATTGGCGAAGGAGCAGGAGCTGGCCGACGCGGTCTGCGCTACTTTGCGGTCCACGCTTCTGCATTACGGCTATGAGGGCAGAAAGTCCACAGCCGGGAACCTGGCGTTCCCGTTTGCGCCGAGCGATATATCCTTCGGGCCGGTATATGAATTCTCAGTCTATCATCTGATGGAAGTAAAGGACGGCTGCGAGCTGTTCCCCATCGAGGATATGACCATGGCAGAGGGGAGGGAAGACCATGAAGCTGTATGACGCGGCGAAGGTGATCCGTTCCAAGAACAGCGGGCCGTTCTCCATCACGCTGGATGTGCTTTTCGACGATCCGAAGCGGTATGAGCAGGTGAAGGGGATGGGCCTGATCACGAAGAAAACGGTGGCGGGGCTGTATCACATTGCGGAGGACGCCATCACGCAGATCGTGTTTTTTGACGCGGCTCTCGGCTTTAAGATCACATTTGACAGGAAGATCTCTTCGGGAACCTGCCTGGATACGGACGTGTACGGGGCCCAGCAGCATATCCCGCTGGGGGAGCTCGAGATCTGACGCCTGCGGAAGGAGGCAGCATTGAGGACAGAACTGGTGATCACGGATCTGGATGAGACGGCGCTCCGCTCGGACGGAACCTTTTCGCCCAGGACCATCGAGGCGTTTGCGGCCTGCCGCAGGGCGGGGATTGCGACTGCGGTCGCTACCGCGCGGACGGCGAAAAGCGCCGCCCGGCAGGCGAAGCTTCTGGGGGCGGAATACGCGGTATGCGCCAACGGCAGCAGGCTTTTAAAGGACGGCGGGCAGGTATGGGGCAGCGCGATGCCGCGCGGACTGGCCTGCCGGCTGGTGCGGGAGCTTAAGGGGCTTGAGACGCTTACGGATATCACGGTGGAGACGAAGGAAACGATCTACCATAACCGGAGGAACCTTCCGCCGGGACATGCCTATCATCAGCTCGCGGTGTTTTGTGATTTTACAGAGGAGATCCGTGAGGATGCGTTTCAGATCCTGGCAGGGATCGCTTCTGATCAGGAAGCATATGAACTGGCGGAACGTTTCCCGGAATGCGGGTGCATTCATTATCGGGAGACGACCCGCTACGCGTTTGTGAAGAAAGGAGTGGGGAAAGAACAGACGATCAGGATCCTGACGGAGCGCCTGGGGATATCCCTGGCCGAAACAGCGGCGTTCGGCGATGATTTCGGGGATATCGGAATGCTTCGCGCCTGCGGCCTGGGGGTCGCTGTGGGGAACGGGCCTGCGGAAGTGAAGCAGGCGGCGCGTTTTGTGACCGCCTCCAACGAGGAGGACGGCGTCGCGGTATTTATTGAGAAGATGATTCTGCCGCAGCACGGCGGGAATCGGTAAAAAAGGGGGTTTTTCATTGAAAAAGTCTTTGAGAAAGCAGATCATCCGGGACAGGGTGCTGTATCTGATGCTCCTTCCCACGTTTTTGTACTTTTTGATTTTCCATGTGTGGCCGATCTTTGAGATGCGGCTGGCATTCTATGATTACCGTATCATCGGCGACAACATTTTTGTGGGATGGAAACATTTTAAAACTCTGTTTTCCACGCCGGCATTCTATACGATCATTAAAAATACGCTGATCATCAGCTTTATGAAGATCGTACTGTTCTTCCCGTTCCCGGTGATGTTCGCGCTGGCTCTCAACGAGCTGCGCAGCGGAGTGTTCCGCAAGGGCGTGCAGATCATATCCTATCTTCCGCATTTCCTGTCCTGGGTCGTCATAGCCGGTATCTGGTATGAGTTTCTTTCACCCAGCAGCGGCCTGGTCATGGATATCGTGTCGGCGTTCGGCGGGGAGAGGACGAACCTTCTTACCAATAAGAATTCTATCCTCTGGGTCCTGTTCGCGTCCAGCACCTGGAGAAGCATGGGCTGGGATTCCATCGTTTATCTGTCGGCGATCCTGGGGATCGAGACGTCCCTGTACGAGGCGGCAAGGATGGACGGCGCGAGCCGGCTCCAGATCATCTGGTATCTGATCCTTCCGGCCCTGGCCGGTTCCATGGTCACGGTCCTGATCCTGAACGTGGGCTTTGTCATGAGCGCGGGCTACGATCAGATCCTGAACTTCTCCAACGACGCGGTTTTAAGCCGTGTGGACATTCTGGATACCTATGTATACCGGATCGGTCTTCTGCAGGGGCAGTATTCGTTTGCTACGGCGGCCAATCTGTTTAAGGGCGCGATCGGTACGATCATGATCCTGCTGACCCATTTCACATCGAAGAAGCTGACCGGCCACGGAGCGTGGTAGAAGGGAGGACGGGCATGAAAAAGTTTAAAAAAATCAGTATCGGCATGATCCTGCTCCGCGCGGTTATGCTGCTGGTGGCTCTGACCATGCTGATTCCGATCCTGAACCTGCTGGCCAAGTCCATCTCAAATCCGGCGAACGTGCCATCCATGAAGGGCTATCAGATCTGGCCCAGCGGCTTTGATCTGATCCACTATCAGCTGATCTTCCGCAACCAGGTGGTCTGGACCGCGCTTAAGAACTCGCTGTTTGTCACGATCGTCGGCGTCATATTCAATATCCTGTTTACCACATCCGCGGCCTATGCGCTGACAAGACCGAATCTGGTGGGCAAGCGGGCCATCATGGTATTTTTGATCATAATGATGATCTTTGAGCCGGGCATCATTCAGGAATACTTTGTGATGAAGGATATCCATCTTCTGGATAATCTCTGGTCCATGGTATTTTACCGGACCGTGAGCGTCTACAACCTGATCCTTTTGATGCGTTTCTTCAGCGAGACGCCGGAGGCGCTTTTGGAAGCGGCCAAGATCGACGGGGCCGGACATGTGCGTATCCTGTTTGAGATTTTTCTGCCGATCAACAAGGCGCCGATCCTGACAGTCGGTATGTTTTACGCGGTGTACCGCTGGAATGAGTTCTTCCACAGCAGCATCTTTTTGTCCTCCAGGGGCAATACCGTGCTTCAGGTATTCCTTCGGCAGTTTGTCGTTGAGGGCGATACGACGGCGCTGTCCGCTCTGGGAACCATCGATCTGAGCAGCATCAGCATTACGTCGCTGCGAGCGGCCACAATCATCATCACCATGGTGCCGATCCTGCTTTTGTATCCGCTGATCCTGAAATATTATACCGGGGACGTATTGTCCGGCGGCGTCAAAGAGTGATCGGGGAAACGTTTTTTCTGCTGAGGCCTGTTCGCCCGGATTTGGGACGGGCGTTTAGGATAAATAAATGTAAGCAACCCAAATGTTTTAATCAAAAAAGGAGGAAAGTAGCTATGAAGAAATTGGCAGCGATGACAATGGCACTTGTGCTGGCGGCGGGGACGCTGGCAGGATGTTCGTCGGGCGGAGGAAACACCGCGTCGACGACGGCGGCTACTACGGCGGCAGCCGCGTCAGGCGAGACGACGGCGGCGCCGTCCGGTGAGACGGCGGCAGCGGCGGAGACGGAAGCGCCGTCCGGAGAGATCGTGACTCTGCGCCTGGTCTTAAAGGACCACAGCCCGGAGGAACCGCTGGATCAGGAATGGGCAAAGCAGTTTAACGAGGGACTTCTGGCAGCCGGCATCAACGCCCAGGTGGAGCTGGTATCCCTGCAGAGCGGTACGTATTCCGAGAACCTGGCCCTGCTTTTGAACAGCGGCGATATCCCGGACATCATCTATTTCCAGGGCGGCGACCAGGATTTTGCGCTGAACCAGAAGATTCTTGAAGATCTGCGCCCCTACGTGGAGAACTCCACCTATGTGAAAGGCATGATCGAGAAGCGGCCGTTTATGCAGTCCCGTCTTGAAAACTATCCGTATCTGATCTTCTTGTGCCTCCCGACCTACAAGGTTCCGGTCATGCGCCAGGATGTGCTGGATCAGTGCGCGATCAAGGACGATTTCCTGGCGGATCCGTCCCCGGAGAATTACCGCACGCTGATGGAGCAGGCGAAGGCGCTGGGCTACGATGCCGCTTACACGACGGCGGGCAACCTGGATGAGATCGTCAATGTATTTGACCAGGCGTTCGGTCTTCAGACCACCTGGGTCAAGGGCGACGACGGAAGCTGGGTATACGGGCGCGTCAGCAAATATGAGCTGGAGGAGCTGAAATATTTCGCGTCGCTGTTCAAGGACGGCCTTCTTGACAATGAGTACGCCAGCAACAACTGGGAGAGCAAGGAGAACAAGTTCTACAGCAAGGGCGTCGCGATCGTCTGCGGAACCCAGGGCGACGTCGTGGACGGCTACAACGCGAAGCAGATCGCGGCCAACGGCGAGAGCGCCGCGCTGACGATACTTCCGCCGGCCAAGGGGATCGGCCAGGGCTATCAGCCCATCGATATCAGCAAGGACAGCAGAGGATTTGCCATCAGCGCTGTTTCCGAGCATAAGGATCTTGCGTTCCAGGTTCTCGAATATGCGGCCAGCCCGGAGGGCAGAGTCCTGGATCTGCTTGGAATCGAGGGAACCCATTACACCATCGACGCCGACGGCAAGTATGAGTATACGCCGGCGAAGGACAACTGGTACTATATGTTCCACGGCCTGACCGATAATCTGGATCTGTCTCTGCTGAGCGAGAAGAACCCGTATTACAACGAGGCCGGAGAGGAGTCCATCGAGATGTTCAACCAGTATTCGACAGAGGACAACGCGTTTGTGATCCCGGCTGACTATACCGTGGCGTGGGATGCCTGCACCAGCATTTACAATGAGTTTGCGGCTGATTTCGTGATCGGAAACAAGACGGAAGCGGATTGGGACGCGTTTGTGGAGCAGTGGAACGCGGCAGGCGGCAGCCAGGTAACGGAGTATGCCAATACAGTCCTGAACTGATCGGATCCATCGGATCGTTCGGACGGAAGCAGTAAAAACAGCCGGTCAGCACGGATCTGACAGATCCGGCTGACCGGCTGATAAGACGGAGGGATGGATATGTTGTCGAGAAAGGAACTGGCGCAGAACAGACAGCTTGCTGTCGATAAGGCCAGGGGATCGCTTTGCGGACTGGCGATCGGCGATTCTTTCGGCGATGCGGCCAGAAAGCCGGATTTCCAGCGCGATTACGGAATTACCACCGATTTCCAGAAGGGAGCGTCCTGGAGTACGGACGACACGGAATTTGCGCTGATGACCGCGTTAAACCTGATTCAGACAGACGGCAGTTTTACCACTGAGGACGTGGTGAAGCTGTGGCTTGAGAATGTGGCGACGCAGGATGAGCTGCGGCGCGGCGGGGCCAGCGAGGTAGAGGCCTGCAATAATCTCAGAAGGGGTCTGCGGCCGCCGCTGAGCGGACAGTTTAACGCCTATTATATGAGCGATGGCGCGGCGATGCGCAGCGGGCCGATCGGAATTGTCTGCGCAGGAGATCCTGAGCGGGCTGCCAGCCTGGCGGGAACCGACGCGGCCATCAGTCACTACCGCGACGGGATTTGGGGCGCCCAGGCGGTCGCCGTGGCCGTGTCCCTGGCCATGGTAGACGCGGAGATGGACGAGATCCTGGATGCGGTCCTGGCCACCGCGCCGGAGGGATCGTGGTTCAGGGCAGGGCTTGAGCGGGCCTTCGCCATCGTGGACGCGGCAGGCGGAGAGATCGCGGATGCCTGGATGCCGCTGCATGACCAGCTGTTCTCTACCCATCGCTCGACGGTGGCGGAGGCGCTGCCGGAGGTATTCGGATGTCTTAAGCTGGAACACAGCTCCTTCAAATCCGGCCTGATCCTGGCGTCGAACTTCGGAAGGGACGCGGACACCATCGGGGCCGTGGCCGGCGCGGTCTTAGGCGCAAGGTACGGCGCGGGCTCGATCCCGGAACACTGGCTTACGAAGACCAGATATCCGTCCGGCACCTGCCTGGCGTTTACAAAGGGGATCGATATCTTTGATTATGCGGAGAAACTGGCGGAATTGATTCGATAGGAGCGTGGATATGATACCTGATCGTTATTTGGAAAAAGTATATGCCGGGTTCCTCGGGATGAATATCGGGATTCGGCTGGGCGCTCCGGTGGAACCCTCGGTATGGACCTATGAGAGGATCCGGGATACGTACGGGGATATCCGGGATTACGTAAAGCCGTACAAGACGTTTGCGGCGGATGACGACGCCAACGGTCCCGTGTATTTCCTGCGGGCCCTGAACGACGGCGCCGTACCGGGACATGTGACGCCTCAGGAAGTGGCCGGCGCGTGGCTGAATTACGCCAGGGAAGGCGTGGGCATGTTCTGGTGGGGAGGCTATGGCGTGAGCACGGAGCACACAGCCTATCTCAACCTGAAAAACGGGATCCCGGCTCCGCGGTCCGGTTCCGCCGAAGTCAACGGGAAGATCCTGGCGGAGCAGATCGGCGGACAGATCTTCATTGATACCTGGGGACTTATCCATCCCTGCGACGGAAAGGCGGCCGCCGACGACGCGCAGGCTGCCGCGAGCGTATCCCATGACGGGGAAGGCCTGTACGGCGCCAGGTTTATCAGCGCGTGTATCGCAGAGGCATTTGCGGGCGGCAGCATTTTCCAGGTGATGGAGAAGGCGCTTTCACAGATCCCGGAAGATTCCACATATATGGCGGTGGCGAAAAGCGTTCTGGCTTTCCATGAGAAGGAGCCGGACGACTGGCGCGCGTGCAGGCAGATGCTTGAGGACGAGTGGGGCTATGACCGCTATCCGGGCGCGTGCCACATCATTCCGAATGCCGGAGTTTGTGTCCTGGCCATGGCCTATGGAAACGGTGATTTCGCGCGGACGGTGGAGATCGCGGCCATGTGCAGCTGGGATACGGACTGCAACGCGGGCAATGTGGGTACGGTTCTCGGCGTTCTGACGGGAATCGAGGGAATCCCGGCCCATTACCGGCAGCCGATCAATGACGGACTGGTTCTGTCCGGAATCTCCGGATACCTGAATAATATGGACATTCCGACTTACGCGAAAGAGGTGGCTGCCTGGGGTTATGCGGCCGACGGACAGACGCCGAAGGACGGGCTGGCTCCCGCGGCCGGAGAGATCCATTTTGATTTTGAGCTTCCCGGATCGACCCATAATATGCGTGTTTCGAACCCGTATTTCTGCCGCGTCTTCCCCACGACGGAGATGGCTTTTTCCGGCAGAGGTTCCCTGAAGATCGTGGTCGATTCGATGGTGCGGGGCGACCAGTGCAGGCTGTATTATAAGCCGTTCTATTCCCGGGATGAGTTTTCGGACGAGCGGTACAGCCCGGCGTTCTCTCCTACGGTCTATCCGGGGCAGACGGTTTCCATGAAGCTGTTCACCAGACAGTGGAACGGCTGGGAGATGATGGGAATCGCGCCGTATGTGCGGACGGCTTTTGATAAAAAGATATATATCCAGAAGTACTGCAGGGCCGTGCAGGAAGAGTGGATGGATGTGACGTTTGCGGTTCCGGATGTGGACGGAGGCCTGATCGACGAGGTGGGGATCATCCTGGAAGGATACGCGCCGTCGAAATCGAAGACTTACGGCGTTCTCTATCTGGATGATTTCAGGATCAGCGGTCCGGCAGACTACACGATCGCGATGGGCAGACAGAAGAAAGAATTCGGCGTTATCACGCCGTTTGCCGCGGATCACGGCGCCTGGAGCCTGGAGGATGGAAAACTGGCGCTTCTGTGCTGCGGGGAGGCGTTTGCCTACGCCGGATCGTATTATGGAAAAGATATGAGCGTCGCGTCCCGGATCACGCCTCTGAACGGAGGGAGCCATCTGCTTCTGGCGCGGGCCCAGGGAGCGATGCGTGGCTATGCTGCCGGGCTGGAGACGGATCTGTCTGCGGAAAGAGCTTGCGGAAGCGCAGAGAAAGGCTCTGGCCGCGGACGCGCGGTGATCCTGAAAAACGACTTTGGTTATCAGGTCCTTGCCTCAAAACCGTTTGACTGGAAGCAGGGGCAGGAGTATGAGATAGAAATCAGGGCGTCAGGGAAGGAAATTGTGCTGTATATCGATGGAATGGAGATTTTGCGGGCTGAGGACGGCGATTATGCTTACGGCATGTACGGCTGCGGCGCGCGGACTGGCGGACGGACCCATTTTGGGGATTTCCGCATCCATTCCGCATAACGGGAGAACAGGATGAAATTATTGAATTATGGTTCCATGAATTTTGATTATACGTATCAGGTCGATCACATGGTACGCCCGAAAGAGACGCTTTCGTCCCGCGGCAGATCTGTCTACTGCGGAGGAAAGGGCTTCAATCAGTCGATCGCCCTTGCCAGGGCGGGAGTAAGGGTCTGGCATGCCGGAATGATCGGAGAGGACGGGGACCGTTTTCTGGAGGAGTTCGCCGCAAACGGTGTGGATAAAAGTCTGGTCCGGAAGAAGGATGGGGCCAGCGGCCACGCGATCATTCAGGTGACGCCGGAGGGGGAGAACTGCATTCTGCTCTATAAGGGGGCGAATTGGATGAACTCGCCGGAGCAGCTTGAGGAGGTGTTTTCCCATTTCGCGGAGGGCGACTGGCTGCTGCTGCAGAATGAGATCAGCCTTCTGCCTGAGATGATCGACGCGGCCTTCGGCCGAGGGATGAAGATCATACTGAATCCGTCTCCCTATAATGAGGAGATCGCGAAATGTGATCTTCAGAAGGTATCCATGTTCCTTGTCAATGAGGTCGAGGGCGTGCAGATGACCGGGAAGGAAAAACCGGAGGAGATTCTGGACGCGTTTGAACGCAGCTATCCGCAGTGCGAGGTGGTCCTGACCCTGGGAGGGAACGGCGTGCTTTATTCCGGCCATGGGACGAGGATCGCGGCGCCCGCCTATTCGGTGCCGATTACGGATACGACTGCGGCCGGGGATACGTTTACAGGGTATTTCCTGGCGGCGCTTTTAAACGGCTCCGATACGGAGACCGCGCTGCGGACCGGGTGCGCGGCATCGGCCCTGGCGATTCAGAAGAGCGGAGCGGCATCCTCGATTCCCGCGCGGGAAGAAGTGGAAGCGTTCCTGAAGAAAAACTGATCGGACAGAGAAAACGGGATCGGCGTTTCCTGCGAAAGGCGGGATGCGCCGGTCCTGTTTTCAACGCCGGTATGCGGGAAATATTCATGAAAATAATGTATGCAATATGATATTATCTAATTATCTGACAATTGCTGCTAAAATAAGTCTTTACAAATCAAAGAAATCGTAGTATTATCATTGACGGATAAACGGAACAGATCAGATCGATGCCAAAGAGGGCTGTTTGTGCGGGAGAGGTTTCTCCTTAAAGCACAGGCAGCATTTTTATTTCGCGGGAAGCTGCGTCTCGCAGGATCGGGATGTCTGTGGGGCAGAGCATCCTGCGTGAGGCAAAGCATCCTGCAAAACGCGGCAGAAAGATCATATGAGGAGGAAGATGGAAAATGAGTGTGCGAGAGGAGAAGCTGCCGGGACTCTACGATCCCCGATTCGAGCACGATAACTGCGGCATCGGCGCCGTGGTGAACGTGAAGGGCGTAAAGTCCCGCCAGACCGTGGAGCAGGCGCTCCATATCGTGGAGAATCTGGAGCACAGGGCCGGCCGCGACGCCGAGGGCAAGACCGGCGACGGCGTGGGGATCATGCTGCAGATCTCCCATAAGTTTTTTAAGAAGGTGACGAAGCCCCTGGGTTTTGAGCTGGGCGAGGAGAGGGAGTACGGCATCGGGATGTTCTTCTTCCCCCAGGATATGCTGGCCCGCAATCAGGCCATGAAGATGTTCGAGATCATCGTGAAGAAGGAGGGACTTAAGTTCCTGGGCTGGCGCGAGGTGCCCATCCATCCGGAGCTGATCGGCGCCAGGGCCGTGGAGAAGATGCCGTGCATCGTCCAGGGCTTTGTGAAGAAGCCGGCGGAACTGGGGAAGGGCCTGCCCTTCGACCGCCGCCTCTATGTGGTGCGCCGTGTCTTTGAGCAGAGCAACGACAATACCTACGTGGTGTCCCTAAGCAGCCGGACCATCGTCTATAAAGGAATGTTTTTGGTGAAGGAGCTGCGCCGATTCTTCCCGGATCTGCAGGATAAGGATTACGAGGCGGCCATGGCCATGGTCCATTCCCGGTTCAGCACCAACACGAACCCCAGCTGGATGCGCGCCCATCCCAACCGGATCATCGT
>CANQGA010000041.1 GCA_947600145.1 uncultured Lachnospiraceae bacterium
AGCCGCCGCATGGCCTGCTGCACCTGCCGCTCCGTGGACGTATCCACGTTGCTGGTGGCCTCGTCCAGGATCAGCATATGGGTATTGTAAAGCATGGCCCGGGCGATGGTCAGAAGCTGCTTCTGGCCTTTGCTGATATTGCCGCCGTCCTCGCTGATCACGGTCTGGTAGCCATCCGGCAGACGCATCACATAGCTGTGGATGCGGGCCGCCTTGGCCGCGGCGATGACCTCTTCCATGGAGGCGCCTTCCTTGCCGTAGGCGATATTGTCGTAAATGGTCCCGCGGAACACCCAGGTGTCCTGCAGCACCATCGCGTAGGTACGGCGCAGGCTGTCGCGGGTCACGGTGCGGATCTCATTGCCGTCCACATAGATCGCGCCCTCGTCCACGTCGTAGAACCGCATCAGCAGGTTGATGATCGTCGTCTTGCCGGCGCCGGTGGGGCCGACGATGGCGATGGTCTGGCCCGGATCGGCTTTCAGATTCAGATCGTGGAGGATCGTCCTGCCCGGCACATAGCCGAAGGACACATCCCTGGCTTCCACGTCGCCTTCCACCTCCGAAAGCACCTTCGCGTTATAAATATCCTGGATCTCCTCCGGCTCGTCCAGCAGGCGGAACACCCGCTCCGCCGCGGCAAGCGCCGAATAAATCTCATTGATGATGTTGGCGATCTCATTGATCGGGCCGGAAAATTTTCTCGAATACAGCACAAACGAAGAGATCTGTCCCAGATCCACGATGCCCCACAAATAGAACAGCGCGCCCACCAGGCCGATCAGCGACAGGCCCAGGTTGTTGATGAAGCCGATGGTCGGTCCCATGGTCATGCCCAGCGTGTCCGCGTCCCGGTAGGCGTCGGCCGCCGCGTGGTTGATCCCGCTGAACTCCTCGCACACACCGTCCTCGTAGGCGTAGGCCAGGATCGTCTTCTGACCGGTGAACATTTCCTCCACGAAACCGTTCATGCGCCCGTAAGCGGCGCTTCGCTTCGAATAAAGCGGGCGGGTCCTGCGGCCCATATAGCGGGTGTAGCAGATCGCCATCGGGATCGTCACCAGCATGCACACCACCATCGGCAGCGAGATCACGCACATCATGAGAAAGGATCCGACGACCGTGACGACGCTGGTGATGATCTGCACCACGTCGGT
Source organism: uncultured Lachnospiraceae bacterium (assembly GCA_947600145.1). GTDB lineage: Bacteria > Bacillota > Clostridia > Lachnospirales > Lachnospiraceae > UBA3402. The sequence continues at coordinate 1,158 of CANQGA010000041.1, forward strand.
GGCCAGGCTGGTGCCCACCACGTCGATGTCGTAGCTGACGCGGCTGATGATGTCGCCCGCCTGGTTCCGGTCGAAGAATCCCACGGGAAGGGTCATCAGTTTATCGAACACGTCCTTCCTCATCTTGCGGACCACCTTGCGGCTGACACGCATCATGCCGATGTTGATAACGAACGTGAGAAGGCCGCTGGCCAGATAGGCCGCAAGCATACATTTTCCATAGAAAAATACCACGTCGAAATCTACCTTCCCCGCGCCTGCGCCGGCCGCGTGGATGGCTTTTCCCGCAAAGCTGGGTCCTAACAGATTGCCGAAATTGCTGATGAATGCGCACAGGGTCAGAATGATCACGGCCCACCGGTAATCATTTAAATAAGAGAGAATCCGCAGAAGTGATTTTCTGGCGTCTCTCGGCTTTTCCTTTTTGCCACCCCGGTCTCCTCTTCCAGGCACTTCCATCCCCTCCTTTCAGCTCAGCGCGCCCATCTGCGTGTGGAAGATATCCCGATACTCCGGGCATGTCTCAAGCAGATGCTCGTGATTGCCGTAACCGATGCAGCGGCCGTTGTCCATGACAAGGATATTGGTCATATTCATGACGGAGCTGACGCGCTGCGCGATCAGGATCGTCGTCGTATCCTTATAGTTTTCAAAGATCGCCCTTCTGAGGGCGGCGTCCGTCTTATAATCAAGCGCAGAGGAGGAATCATCCAGGATCAGGATCTCCGGATCGTCCGCCAGCGCCCTCGCGATCAGAAGACGCTGCTTCTGCCCGCCGGACAGATTGGCGCCCTTGATGTCGGCCATATAATCCAGGCCGTCGTCCAAACCGGCTATGTACTCCGCCGCCATGGCGTCCCGCGTGGCCTGCGTAAGCCGCTCCTCCGGGACATCGCGCCCGAAGGAAATGTTCTGGCGCAGGGTGTCATTGAACACCATGTCGTTCTGGAATACCACGCCGAACCTGCGGTGGAGCTCGTCCTTCCCGTAGCTGCGCACATCCCGTCCGTCCACGAAGACGCCTCCGTCTTCCACATCGTAGAAGCGCATCAGCAGATTGATGATCGTGGTCTTGCCGCAGCCGGTAGGACCGATGATGCCCAGGCTCTCGCCCTTCTTAATGGAAAAATCGATATCGTAGAGGCACTGTTCCCTGCTGCTGCCGCCGAAAGCCTCGGCCGCCGCCGTTCCGGCCTCCCCGTAGCTGAAATTCACATGTTCGAACCGGATAAATTCATCGCCGGACGGTTTTTTCGCCTCCTCCGCCGTCAGGACACGCTGATCCTGAGGCGCCGCCATGATCAGGGCGATGCGGTTCGCGGACGCGGACGCCTTGCTGATCATCATGAAGATCCGGTTGATCGCCATAACGCCCTGCAGCACCATGTTGAAATACGTCAGAAACGCCAAAATCACCCCGGGATTCATCTGTCCGTTGTTGACGCGGACGGCGCCTATGAACACCACAAGCGTCAGGCCTGTATTCAGGCAGATCTGCATGATCGGCCCGGGCAGCGCCATGATCGTGCTGGCCTTGATATCGTTGCGGGTCATGGCCTCATTGCTGGCCGCGAACCGTCTTTTCTCATAGTCGGCCTTGGAGAGGGCTTTCACGACGCGGATGCCGGTGATATTTTCCCGCATGACCCGGACCACGTCGTCCAGGCTCTCCTGCACCTTATTATAGAGCGGGATGCCGTAGCGCGAGACGCTCAGGATGACGACCAGCATGATCGGCAGCATCACGCAGAGCACCGCCGAAAGCACCCGGTCCATGGTCATGGTGATCAGGATCCCTCCAATCAGCATGATCGGCGCGCGCACGCACAGCGTCTGCAGCGACTGGGCGCAGGACTGGACATTGTAGCTGTCGCTGGTCATACGGCTGATCAGGCTCGGAAGGCCGAACGCGTCAAACTGGCTGCCCGACAGATTCGCAGTCTTGATGAACAGATCCTGCCGGATGTTGTAGGAAACGTTGTGGGCGTTCTCCACGGCGCCCCGGTTGGCCGTAACATTCAGCTGCCGCGTGACGACAGCCGTCAGGATCATCAAAAAGCCCCACAGAAAGACCTGCGCCAGATTGCCGGTGGGAACGGTCACGTCAATGATATGCTCCAGAATATACGGCAGCAGAAGCTCCACCATGGTGGCCGCAAGCTTCAGCCCCATGACGGCGGCGATCGCCTTTACGTATGGCTTCATATAGCGGAAAATCAGCTTCACAGTACATAACTCCTTCTATTTCACACTTTATCGGCCTGTATCCGAAAATCTTTTATATTATATAGCAAGCTGATTATTTTTGCAATCGGAACAACGCAAAAAATACCTTCTCAGTATACTGTCTCCAGCGTGGTGCCGCCATAGAAGAACCCCAGGATCTGCTCATAGGTCCAGCCGCGTTTCGCCATGGCCTGGGCACCGTTCTGGCTCATTCCGATGCCGTGACCGTAACCGCCCCCGTAGACGGTGCAGACAAGCTCTCCCCCGCCGGTCCCGCCGCATTCGATGGAAATGAACGCGCTGGGAAGACCGGACCAGCCGCTGACGGTGCTGCCGTTCGCACGGGTGATGACCAGATCCGGATGCCCGAGCGCGGCGCGGATCCTGCTCTCGCCGCGGATCTCCTTCGTCCCCTCCGTCCCGGTGACAGTCACGCACTGCGCCACGCCGCCGGCGCCGCGCTCCGTAACCTCAAGCTCCGTGATCCGGCCGATATCCGGGATATTTTCCTGAAGCAGGCTGCCGGTGATCTGCGTCTGCCAGCGGTACATCGCGTAAGACGCCTCGTAGCCGCCTTCGGCGCTCCCGTCGCCGCGGATAAATGCCTCAAACGCCGCGCCGTCTGTTTCCGTGTCTGACCCGGCCGATGGCGCCGCGCCGGCGGCTTCTGTGTCTGACCCGGCCGATGGCGCCGCGCCGGCGGCTTCCGTATCCTCCGCGGATCCGGCCTCCGCTCCGCTTCCGCTTACGAAAACCGCGGCCCCGGCGGGTCCCACCTCCACCGAATGCAGATAAGGCGTCCGCTCCGGTTCCTCCCCCCAGGCGGCCATATCCGTCGTATACCCGCAGGAGGTGGAGAAATAATACGTCTCCGCCGCGTCGCCGCCGTACATCAGAAGCTGCCCGTAGGTGGCGTCCACCGCCCCGGAAGAGGCTGCAGCAGTACTGCTGTTATTATACACCTGATAATTGGTGCTGTCGTCTACATGCGCGCCGTACTGCCGGTAGGCGTTCCCGCGGATCTGCCGGTAAGCGTAGGTCCTGGCGCAGACCGCCTGCGCCTTCAGCGCCTCCGGCTCATAATCGGCCGGCATCTCGCTTGGGATCACCCGCTTCAGATAATCTTCCAGATACAGCTCGTTGATCAGCACCAGGCCCTCCTCGCCGCAGATCACCTCCATCCGCCCCGGGAAGACCGGCTTTCCCTGCCCGCGCTCCACGCTGGCCACACGGATCCCGGCGCTCTCATCCGACGGCAGGAACTGGATCCGTTCGTCCCCGGGCGCAAGCGCAACGCGCCCGGAACCGCCTTCTTCCGGCTGCGCCGACACAACGATATGGTCGCCGGCATGGTAAACGGTCTCCCGCTCTCCCTGCCGCATGATCCCGTCGCTCAAAAACTCCAGACTGATCTCCGGATGGAAAATGGAACGAAACCCGGTATCCATCACCAGCACGCGGATGGACTCGGCGCCGAACCCGCGCACGATCAGCGCCGCGCACAGCTTTCCGTCCGCCGCCACGAATTCCTGGGTATCATAGCCCACCAGGATCTGGTCGATCCCCTGGCGCTTAAGCTCCCCGTACGTCTGATAGACGCAGAAATCCTCATCCAGCGGAATGAGTCCGTAGCCTTCCAGTTCAATGGCGTCTTCCCGGACAGACAGCACCTTGGCGGTGAGCTTTTCGTTTTTCAACGATATCTTCTCCACGCTCCCGCCTGCCATCCGGATATCCGCCAGCTGATTTTCCATTCCCTCCGGCTCTGTCAGTTTCTTCTCCGCCGCAAAAACACGCGTAAAATCACCGGTGAAGCCGGTGATGGAATCTTCCGACGCGTCGACGATCCAGACGTTGCGGTAGACGACCTCCTCCGAAACCACGCCGGTCACGCGTATGATCTCTCTTCCGCGCGCAAGCACCCGGACTTGACGGTCCATATACGCGGACAGCCCGATCCCCTCAAATCCGTAGACGCCCCGGTCTGTGTACGCGATCCACGCACCGGCTCCCTTCACATTATCCGGCGTTCCTTCGATCTGCAGGATCTCCTCCGTGACCCGGCCCGGATCCGCGGCGGAATCCTCCCCGCCGCCGGCCGGATCCCGCTCCCCGCCGGTCTCATTCTCCTCGCCGGCCTCATTCTGCACGCCGGTTTCATTCTCCCCGCCGGTCTCATTCTCCCCGCCGGCTCCGGCGGTTTCGCGCATCACGTCATAAAGCTCCCACCACCGGTCGGCGGGAATCGGCTTTCCCCGGTTTCTCCCCGTCATGCCGATGATATCCAGCATGCGCTGCGCGTCCTCCTGCCTTCCGGCCGCCTCCGCCAGCCGTTCAGCCAGATACGCCGCCTCCGCGATGGTCAAATCCCCCTCCGCGGTTCCTGCCTCGGCCGGAGTCATTTCCTCCGAAAGCATTCCCCGGCGATAGAGATAGTCCATGTATTTCACATACCACAGCCGCTGGTCGGACGCGGCGAACCGCGACCGGTCCGTCTCCGCCTCTTCCCGGCAGTTCTCCGCCGCCGTCAAAGAAAGGGCCGCCGCCTTACAGGCCGCGGCCCTTGAAATCCCTTCATACGCCGGCTCCCTGTCCGGCATGACCGTAAACGCCAGCACTGCTGCCAGCGCCATCACGGCGAAAGGAATGACAAGCATCCACCCTTTGCCCCTTTTTCTCCTCATACACCCCTACCTGATAAGCGTTTTCTTGTCCTCATCCACGTGCTTCAGTCCCCTGTATTCATCCGTGGCCGTAGGCAGGTTCTTCTTCGCGAGCCGCTTCTCCACGCTTTCGGAGATCAGCCGGTAGATCACCGCAAACGTCGGCACTCCGATGATCATCCCGACCGGTCCCAGGATCCCGCCGAAGAACAGGATCGAGAACAGCACCCAGAAGCTGGACAGTCCCGTGGAATCGCCCAGGATCTTCGGTCCCAGGATATTGCCGTCAAACTGCTGGATCACAAGGATCATGACCAGGAAGATCAGGCACTGCTTCGGACTGACCAGAAGCAGCAGCAACGCGCTGGGGATCGCTCCGATGAACGGTCCGAAGAACGGAATGATATTGGTCACTCCGATGATCACGCTGATCAGCATGGTGTACGGCATCCTGAGCAGGCTCATAATGATGAATGTCAGGATTCCGATGATCAGCGAATCGATCAGCTTCCCGAGAATGAAGCCGCCGAATACCTTGTGGACGAAACGGCATTTGTCCACCAGGTCGTTGGCCGTCCCCAGCGGAAACAGGCCGTATACGAGCTTCTTGGCCTGGGCGGTCAGCGTATCCTTGAGATTCAGGAGATAGATCATGACGATCACGCCGATCAGGCTGTTCTTCGTCACATTGACCACGCCCATGATCCCGGAATAGACGCTGTTCAGCGCGGTCTCCAGGTTCGGCATCCAGTTGGCCGTAGACTGGACCCACTCCATCAGGCGGTCCACACCGTGCTGGTAGGCGTCCAGAACCGTCGTTTCCAGCTGCGGGTTATTGGCAAATATGGTCTCGATCCATCCGGATATCCGCTGGACATAGGACGGAACGGAGTTCACGATGCCCATGATGCTCTCGATCACCGTCGGCAGGATCATGGAAAAGAGTCCCACGATGACCGCGATCAGGAAGACGAGACTTCCGAACGTAGCCAGACCTTTGGACAGGGACGCCCTCTTCGTCTCCTTCGGCACAGGCTTCGCCAGCAGGATCTGCAGCCAGGACTGCAGCCGGTTATAGATCGGGGACATCAGGTACGCCAGGACCGCCCCGTAAGTGATCGGCGCCAGGATCTCCCCGATCATATCCAGAACAGACCGGACTGTCTGCCACCGGACAAGCATGACCGCCACCATCGTGCAGGCCACGATCACGAGAAAAGCGGTCACTCCCCACATGATATATTTGCCGTACTTATGATCCTTCATCTGTATGCCTCTCTCTTCAGAAAATTTACTGTTCCTGAATAAAAGAATACCATATTTTGCAGGGAGACGCAAGCCCGGAAAGGGCGCCGCGGCCTCAAATACGAACAAGGCGTCACTGGCGCCTTGTTCGCATACCGACGCAATTGCAAAAAGCAGCGATCGCTCGCTGCTTTCTTCATTTGTAAATCCCAAGATGCCGGTTCTTACTATTTGACGCCTAGCCAAGCTAGGTGGGCAACCGCACTCCGGCTTCTGCCTTCCACTGCGTAACGGAGGCCTGACATCCACCGAAAAATATAGGAATCCCTTCTGTCATAATGTAGGTTCAAAGAAAGTAAGAGTTATCGCACATCCCAGGAATCACAATCTGTTCTGTTACGGCTATTATACTACATACGCTCCCGCTTGGCAAGTAATTTTTCACAAAAAAATCTGGAAAAGAATGTAAAAATCAGCAAAAGTAACTGTCAGAACCGTTCCACGCCGTCCGCGGTCACGCGCGCGTAGACCAGCTTCTTCTCCTCCGCCGGCCCGTCGGAGATCGTGTAGGACGCCAGGAACTTTTCAGACGCCGCGGCCAGCTTCTTCTCATCCGAAGTGTACAGGACCGCCAGCACGTCTCCCTTTCTCACCGTTTCGCCGTATTTTTTGCGGAGATAGATCCCGGCGCTGTAATCGATCATGTCCTCCTTCTTCGCGCGTCCGGCGCCGAGCATCGCCGCGGCGATACCGCAGCCCTCGGTGTCGATATGGGTGATACAGCCGTCCGCCGGGGCTTTCACCTCGCCCGCGACCTTAGCCGCCGCGAACCGGGAGGTGTCATAGATATACTCCGGATCGCCGCCCTGGGCCTTCACCATCTCCGCCAGCACCTTTACGGCGCTGCCGTCCTTCATGGCCTTCTCCGCCATACTCCGGCATTCCGCGATCGTTCCTTTCTCCGCCATATAGAGCATATTGGACGCCAGCTGCAGACAGACCTCGGTCAGATCGGCCGGGCCTTCTCCCCTTAAGGTCTGAACGGCTTCCGTCACCTCCATCGCGTTTCCGACGGCGTGCCCCAGAGGCACATCCATGTCCGTGATCAGGGCGCAGCATTTCCGTCCCGCTCCGGTGCCGATGGAGACCATCTCCTTCGCCAGCGCGATGGAATCGTCAAGCGTCTTCATAAACGCTCCGCTTCCGGTCTTCACATCCAGCACGATGGCGTCGCTCCCGGCCGCCAGCTTCTTGCTCATGATCGACGACGCGATAAGCGGCACGCTGTCCACGGTCGCGGTCACATCGCGGAGCGCGTAGAGCTTCTTGTCCGCGGGGACCATGTTCCCGGTCTGCCCGATGATGGCGATGCCGGTCTCATTTACGATCTCAAAGAAACGTTCCTTATCGATGCTTGTGGTGAGCCCCGGGATCGACTCCAGCTTATCCAGCGTCCCGCCGGTGTGCCCGAGCCCTCTGCCGGACATCTTGGCGATCTTCACGCCCAGGGACGCCGCGATCGGCCCGATGACCAGGGACGTCTTATCCCCGACGCCGCCGGTGCTGTGCTTATCCACCTTGATGCCGGCGATGCCCGACAGATCCGCCGTATCTCCGGAATGAGCCATCTCCATAGTAAGATATGTGGTTTCCTCCGCGTTCATTCCCTGAAAATAGATCGCCATCAGCATCGCGGACATCTGGTAGTCCGGGATATCCCCCGCGACGAACCCGGCCACCATATCGTGGATCTCTTCCCGGGAAAGCTCTCCGCCGTGTTTTTTCTTCTCGATCAGATCATACATTCTTATCATAACTCATTATCCCCTTCCCGCAGCATCTCCGCCCCGAACGACAGCGGCAGAAGCTCGTCGAGCGTCCGCTCGATATAGTCCTCCTCCGATTTCGCCATGATCACCAGAAAATCCGGACTGCAGAACTCCCTCATCACCTGACGGCAGACGCCGCAGGGCGAACAGTAATCGGTGATCACGCCGTTTAAGCCTCCGCAGATCACGATGGCCTTAAAATCTCTCTTTCCTTCATTGATCGCACGGAAGAACGCGCTCCGCTCCGCGCATACCGTGGGCGTATACGTCGCGTTCTCAATATTAAACCCGGTATATACGGTTCCGTCCCCGCACAGAAGCGCCGCCGACACATGAAAATGGGAGTACGGCGCGTAAGAATTCGGCAGATTCTCAATAGCTGCCCGGATCAGCGCCGTCCTGTCCATGGTTCGCCTCCTCCGCTTTCGCCAGCTTCACGATACGGCTGGTGCCCAGCCGCGACGCGCCGAGACGCAGAAATTCCTCCGCGTCCTCGAAGGACGAGATCCCGCCGGCCGCCTTCATCTTCACGCCCGGGCCCACATGCTCCGAGAACAGCCTGATATCCGCGAACGTGGCCCCCGCCTTGGAAAACCCGGTGGAAGTCTTGATGTAGTCGGCTCCCGCCTCGGTGACGATCTCACACATCTTCACCTTCTCCTCGTCCGTCAGCAGGCAGGTCTCGATAATGACCTTCAGGATATGGTCGCCGCAGACGGTCTTGAGCGTGCGAATCTCCTCAAGGATCTTCTGATAATTTTTGTCCTTCAGATCCCCGATGTTGATGACCATGTCGATCTCATCCGCGCCGTTCTCCAGGGCGTCCTCGGTCTCGAACACCTTGGCCGCCGTTGTATTATAGCCGTTCGGGAAGCCGATTACCGTGCAGACCGCCATTTTATCGCCCAGATACTCCTTCGCCCTCTTCACATAGGACGGCGGGATGCACACGGACGCCGTGTGGTATTTCACCGCGTCGTCGCACAGCTGCCGGATCTCCTCCCATGTGGCGCCCTGCGCCAGCAGGGTATGGTCCACTGCCTGAAACATTTTCTCTCTGTCCATAGAACCTACCTCTCCTCCATTTCTTTCAGGCGGTATACCTGATACTCGCCGTCAAATACATACCCCAGTTTCTCGGCCAGACCCACGGACTGCAGGTTCACCGCGTCCCAGTTGGGCGTCAGGCCCTTTTCCAGACACTCCAGGACAAATGCCGAACTGCAGGCCAGGGCAAGGCCCTTCCTGCGCCAGTCCTTCCGGGTGTCTACCTCGATCTCCATGGTTCCCTCGCTGACGCCGTAGCAGGAACAGCCCGCGATCAGCTCCCTGCCTTTCAGCGCCACATAGCCGAAGGCGTACTCCAGGAAATGACGGGCGGTGTCGAAATTCGAGCAGAGATCGCGGCTCCACTCCTCCTTCATCACCAGATGATAAAGTCTCTCGTCGATCCGCCGGATCCGCACGCCCTTCGGGACCGCCTGCATGTAGCCGCGCAGCTTTTCCAGATCAAAATGATGCTCGTCCTTCTTCAGGGCGTACCGCGTCACGACCCGCTGCTGGCCCGGAAACTGCTCTTCGATCCAGTCCGCCCACCGCTCATCCTGCGGATAGAGGAACGCCTGCTGCGCGGACTCAAAGATCTGTCCCTTCAGATCCAGCGCCTTCTCGCCCTTGGGAGGGAGACCCAGAAGATACGCGAAATCCCCGACCACCACCAGACAATAGGAAGGATTTGAAAGATGCGGAACCCATACGCGGCCGATCGCGCCTTCCGCGGCTCCCCGAAGCAGCACGTTGCGGCTGTCCTCGCAGATGGAGCGGATCGCCTGCCGTTTTTCTCTGCCAAGCTCGATCATCATGGATAAAACCCCCTTTTGTTCCGGTGAACGATCAATGGTTTCAGGAAATATTTTATCACATATCTGAAGAAAATGCCATTGTTTTATGAAAATTTACCTAAATAACGACGTTTATTTTCACGGTTTCTGTTTTCCGTGCGCACAAAATGACGGGCTGCCGTTCCGGCCGGTTCCTTCCCGGACAGAAAAAGCTGCCCTTTCGGCCGGTTCCTTCCCGAACAGAAAAAGCTGCCGTTCCGGTCGGTTCCCGGTACGGCAGCCCGTTCTCATACGGTCATCTCTTAAAACGCGCCCGTTGACTTGACCACCTTCGGCCGGTAGCCGGCGTCATTCAGCGCCTGAACGATCTCATTCTTATGGTCGGTGCCGTAGGCCTCCAGCGTGATGCGCAGCTCCACCGCCGCGTTGCGGTTGATGCTGATGAACTGGTTGTGCTCCAGCTTGATGACGTTGCCCTGGTGCTCGGCCAAAAGGGTGGACACCTTCGCCAGCTGTCCGGGCTTATCCGGCAGAAGCACGGACACGGTAAATACCCTGTCGCGCTGGATCAGGCCGTGCTGAACGATGGAAGCCATCGAGATGATATCCATGTTTCCGCCGCTCAGGATGGAAACGATCTTTTTCTTCTTCACATCCATATGGCGCAGGGCGGCCACAGTCAGAAGGCCGGAATTCTCCACGATCATCTTATGGTTCTCTACCATGTCCAGGAAAGCGACGATCAGTTCATTGTCGTCTACCGTAATGATATCGTCCACATTCTCCTGGATGTAGGGGAAGATCAGCTCGCCGGGACATTTGACGGCTGTGCCGTCGGCGATCGTGCTGACGGAATCCAACGCGACCACATGGCCGGCCTTCAGGGATTCCTGCATGCAGTTGGCGCCTGACGGCTCCACGCCGATCACCTTGATCTTCGGGTTCAGAAGCTTCGCCAGAGTCGAGACGCCGGCGGCAAGTCCGCCGCCGCCGATGGGCACCAGGATATAGTCTACGGTAGGAAGCTCCTTGATGATCTCCATGGCAATGGTTCCCTGCCCGGTCGCCACAGTCAGGTCGTCGAACGGATGGACGAACGCCATATTCTGCTCGGACGCGAGCTGCTGCGCGTATTCGCAGGCCTCGTCGAAGACGTCTCCGTAAAGGATCACCTCCGCGCCGTAGCTCTTCGTGCGGTTGATCTTGATCAGCGGAGTCGCCGTAGGCATCACAATGGTCGCGGGCACGCCGGCCAGCTTGGCGGCATACGCCACGCCCTGGGCATGATTGCCGGCGGAGGCTGTGATCAGCCCGTTCCTCTCCTCGTCCTCCGTCAGGGTGCTGATCTTATAGTAAGCGCCGCGGACCTTATATGCCCCGGTATACTGCATGTTCTCAGGCTTGAAATAGACCTTGTTGCCGGTCTGCTCCGAATAGTACTCGCTGTATACCAGTTTGGTCTCCTGAATCACCTTTCCTACGACCTCTGTCGCTTCCTCGAAACTCTCCAGCGTCATCATGTTGAAAATCATCCTTTCTCTGTGTTTATTCTGTTCAGCCCCGCTCTCCAGCCGCTTTAAACGCCTGCCGCAGTCCGTATCTCTTTCGTTGAAATGAATTTATGCGAAAAGCGCGTTGATAAACGCGTCCGCGTCGAACTTCTGCAGATCGTCGATCTTCTCGCCGATCCCGATATATTTGACCGGAATTCCCAGTTCCGACTGGATCGCCACCGCGATCCCTCCTTTCGCCGTGCCGTCAAGCTTGGTCAGGATAATGCCGGTCACGTCGGTCGCTTCCATGAACTGCCTCGCCTGCGCCAGGGCGTTCTGGCCGGTAGTGCCGTCGAGCACGACCAGCGTCTCCCGGTACGCGTCCGGGTACTCCCGGTCAATGACCCGGTCGATCTTCTTCAGCTCTTCCATCAGGTTCTTCTTATTGTGAAGCCGGCCGGCCGTGTCGCAGATCAGCACATCCGCGCCGCGGGCTTTGGCCGCCGCCACCGCGTCGTAGACGACAGCCGCCGGGTCGGAACCTTCCTGATGGGCGATGATCTCCACGCCCGCGCGATGGGCCCATTCGGTCAGCTGCTCCACCGCCGCCGCGCGGAACGTGTCCGCGGCAGCCAGGATCACGTGTCTCCCCTGATCCTTCAGCTGTCCGGCCAGCTTGCCGATGGAAGTCGTCTTGCCCACGCCGTTGACGCCGATGACCAGGACCACGCTCCTGCGGTTCTCAAATTCATAGGCGTTCTCACCCAGATCCATCTGCCGCTTCATGCTCTCCATCAGAAGAGCCTTGCATTCGGACGGTTCCTTGATATGCCGTTCCCTGACCTGCTCCCTCAGATCATCCATGATCTTCATCGTGGCCGCGATCCCCAGGTCGCCCATGATCAGGGTCTCCTCGATCTCTTCGTAGAAGTCGTCGTCAATGGCTGAAAATCCGGAAAAGATCGAGTCGATCCCGGAAACAATGTTATCTCTCGTTTTCTGAAGACCTTCCACCAGTCTTCCGAAGAATCCCTTTTTTCCTTCTGCCATGGCTGTCCTCCTTTTCTTTTCCGGCCTCTGCCCCGCAGCGTCCTCCGGCTGATCACTAATTATCAAGCGTGTCCTCGATCAGGTTCACCGACACCAGCGCGGAAACGCCCTTCTCCTGCATCGTGATCCCGTAGAGCCGGTCGGCGCTGACCATGGTGCCGCGCCGGTGGGTGATCACGATAAACTGGGTATTCCGCGTCAGCTTGTGCAGATATCTGGCGAACCGCTCCACATTGGAATCGTCCAGCGCCGCCTCGATCTCGTCCAGAAGGCAGAACGGCGACGGCTTTAAATTCTGGATCGCGAACAGAAGACAGATCGCCGTCAGCGCCTTCTCGCCGCCGGACAGCTGCATCATGTTCTGCAGCTTCTTGCCGGGGGGCTGGGCGATGATCTGGATGCCCGCTTCCAGGATATCCTCGTCTTCCACCAGCTCCAGCGTTCCGTGACCGCCTCCGAACAGTTCCTTAAACACCTTGTCGAACTCCTCGCGGATGTCATGGAATTTCTCGGCGAACTGCTTCCTCATCCCGCTATCAAGCTCCTCGATGATCTGAAGGAGCGTCGCCTCCGCCCGGGCCAGATCCTCATGCTGGGTGTTCATGAACCCGTACCGCTCGGAAACCTCCTTGTAATCTTCGATGGCGTTCACATTTACATTCCCCAGGGCCCGGATATCGGCCTTCAGCTGTTCGGTGCGTCTGCGCATCTCCGGCACCGAACGAAGCTCCGGATTCCGGAACGCTTCCGCGGTGGTAAATGTCAGCTCGTATTCGCTCCATATATAGTCGGTCTGCCGGTCCAGCCGCTCGCCGAGCTTCTCCTGCTGGCTCTGCAGGCGGAACTGGTCCTTGTCCAGCTGCGCCATCCTCCCGCTCAGCTCCTCGCGCCGCGAAAACAGGCTCTTCTGCTTCGCGGTCCGCTCCTCCCTCACCGAGCTCTCCTGCACGATGGACGTTTCCAGTTCCCGCGCATGCTCTTCAGACGCGCTGATATGACCCTTCAGTTCTTCGATCTCCCGGTATTTTCCTTCGATCACCGCGCCGGTATCATGGCTCCCGGCGGACAATTCCTCCTTCTCCTCTTCCAGACGGCGGATCTCCTCGGTCACGCGGTCCACATTCTCCTGTACGAACCCGTACTTCTGGAGCAGATTGGCCGTCTCCAGCCTGACGGCGGAAAGCGCCTCCGCCATAGTCTCCCTCCGGCCGCGCTCCTCCTCCAGGTTCTTTGTCAGCTCTTCAATATCCTGATTGGCCTGGTCGTTCTGCTCTTCCAGCCCCTTCACGTCGGCGGACAGCTCGGTCTGGCTCTTCCGGAGCTCCAGAAGCTGTTCCTCCAGCTGGCCGTTCTCGATGACCAGGTCCTGGGCGGAATCGGCGATATCCTGGATCTTCTCCTCCAGCTGCGCCATATTCATCTGTACCGTATTCTGTTCCAGATACCGCTTCTGCAGATCCGCCTTGATCTGCTCGAATTCTTCCCGCTTCTGCGCGAGGATCCCCTCGTTCAGATCCATCTCCGTCTGCAGCTGCCCGGTCTGTTTCAGGATCTTCTCACAGAGCGATTCCAGCTCCTCGATCTCCCTGCGGCGTCCCAGGAGATTGCTGCTGTTTTTGAACGCGCCGCCCGTCATGGAGCCCCCTGCGCTCAAAAGCTCTCCTTCCAGCGTGACGATGCGCAGGGAATGCCTGTATTTCCGCGCGAGCGCGATGGCGTGGTCGATATCGTCGGCCACCACGACCCGCCCAAGCAGATATTCCACCAGGCCCGCGTACCGGCTGTCCGCCTCCACCAGCTGGCTGGCAAGGCCCAGGACGCCCGGTTCCCTGAGGGCTTCCTTCGGCCCGAAGCTTCCGTTTCTCCCCACGCTGTCCAGAGGAAGAAATGTAGCGCGGCCGTAACGGTTCTTCTTCAGATATTCGATCAGCTGCTTGGCCGTCGTCTCGGAATCTGTGACAATATTCTGGATACTGCCGCCGAGGGCGGTCTCGATCGCGGTCTCGTACTCCTTCTTCGTGGCAATGAGATCGGCCACCACGCCGTGGACGCCGCGCACGCGGCCGCGGACCTCCATGACGCGGCGGATGCTTCCGCCATAGCCGTCATAGCGCTCCGCCAGGTTTTTCAGCGATTCCAGCTTGGCAGAGTTCCCGCGGTACTCCTGCTGCTTCTCATTGAAACTGCGGCTTAAGCGGCGGCTTTCCTGCTCGCAGTCCGAGATCTGCTGCGCACAGGCCTCCTGACGTCCGGCAAGCTCAGCGATCGCCTCTTCCACCCGCGAAAGCTCTTCCTCCGCCGTCTTCTTCAGTTCCTCCTGGGCCGCCTCGTCGCTCTTGATCCGCAGGAGCTTCTGGGCCACTTCCGAATGGCGGACCTGTACCTGCTCCAGCATCGTCATATAATGCTGCTGGCGGGCAGTCAGGGAAGCCCTCTCGTTCAGGTTCGTGATAATGCTGGACTTATGGCCTTCTATCTTCGCGTCCAGCAGCATGATCCGCTCGTCCGCCTGGCGCAGGCTCTCCTCCGCCTCTTCCTGCTTCTTCTGGCTGGCCTCCGCCTGTCCGGCGATATCGGCGTTATCGGAGCGGTAATGCTCGATCTGCTCTTTTCTCTCCGCCACATCCCGGTCGATCGCCTGGATGCGCTGGCTTAAATGCTCGGCATTCAGCTGCTCCGTCTTGATCTGCTCCAGCAGGACGTTGATCTGGCCTTCCAGATTGCCCTTTAATACATTCTCCATGTTCTGCTGACTGCGCATCTCCTCGATCCGCGCGCCCAGATCCGAGATCTCCTGATCAAGCTGCTCGTAAGTGGAGCGGAGACGGTCGGATTCCTCCCTGGTCTCCAGAAGATCGGCGGAAACGATCTTCTCCTTCTCCGCCAGCTCCTTCATCTGCGTCTGCAGCGTCTCCGTCTCGTTTAAGAACAGGTTCACATCATAAAGCTTCAGCTCGTCACGCAGGCGCAGGTATTCCCTGGCTGTCTCCGCCTGCTTTTTAAGCGGGCCCACCTGCTTCTCCAGCTCCGCGAGGATGTCCTCCACGCGCACCATATTCTGATGCTCGTCCTCCAGCTTCTTCTGCGCGATGCTCTTGCGGCGCTTGAACTTGACGATGCCGGCCGCCTCATCGAACAGTTCACGGCGGTCCTCCGGCTTTCCGCTCAGGATCTTATCGATCTGCCCCTGTCCGATGATGGAGTAGCCTTCCTTGCCGATCCCCGTGTCGTAGAACAGTTCGTTGATATCCTTTAAACGGCACGCGCTGCCGTTCAGCAGATACTCGCTCTCCCCGGAACGGTAGATCCGCCGGGCCACGGTGACCTGGTCGTAATCGATAGCCAGCTGATGGTCGGAATTGTCCAGTGTGATGGCCACATAGGCGAAGCCCTGGGGCTTGCGCATCTCCGTCCCGGAGAAGATCACGTCCTGCATGCTGGCGCCCCGCAGCTGCTTCACGCGCTGCTCGCCGAGCACCCAGCGGACCGCGTCCGCCACGTTGGATTTGCCGCTGCCGTTCGGGCCAACGATGCCGGTGATTCCGTTATGAAATTCAAATACGATCTTGTTGGCAAAGGACTTGAAGCCCTGCACCTCGATGCTTTTCAGATACATAATCCACCCGTATATTCTGTCGTCTCAGTCTTTCTTCCGCTCAAGGATCGCCCGGTAAGCTGCCATGGCCTCCGCCGCTTTCTTCGTGCGGCCCGTTCCCCGGCCCACTTCCCGGTCCCCCACAAGGGCCCTTACCTCGAACAGCTTATCGTGGTCCGGTCCCTCCTCGCGCAGAAGCTCGTAGCTCAGTTCGCCCCCGCTCTCCGCCTGCACCATCTCCTGCAGGATCGTCTTGCTGTCATAGAACAGCTGCTTATGCTCAATATCATTCAGAACGAACCCGTGAATGAATTCCTTTGCGCTGGCAAAACCGCCGTCCAGATAGACCGCGCCGATCAGCGCCTCCATCGCGTCCGACACCACCGACGCGCGGCCCCGGCCGCCTGTGGCCTCCTCGCCCTTTCCAAGAAGCAGGTACTCCCCCAGCTTTAACTCTTCGGCGCACAGCGCCAGCGTGGGCTCGCACACGATGCTTGCACGCAGCTTCGTCATCTCGCCTTCCGGCTTGTCCCCGTAGGTCCGGTACAGATAATCGCTGCATACCAGCTCCAGCACCGCGTCCCCTAAAAACTCCAGCCTCTCATTGCAGTCCGCCTTCGAGAGCCGGTGCTCATTGACGTAAGAGCTGTGGGTCAGAGCCTGCTTAAACAGCTCCTTATCATGGAATATATATCCGGTTTCCAGTTCCAGTTCTTTCAAATCCCTGTTCATTCAGATTCTCCCTCACACGCCGGCGCGATCCGAAAATCCTGCGCCGGCAGGCCCTGCATATTAACATGAACAAAGTAAGCGCTGCGTATGGGTTCTTAAGCCCCCGCAGCGCCTGCTCACCATCCGATCAACTCAATTCGCCAGACTTTTGATCTGCTCCACTGCGTCACCCACCGTAGCGATGTTCTCCACAGCGTCCTGGGGGATCTCAATATCAAATTCTTCTTCAATCCCCATGATAATCTGAAAAACATCCAGAGAATCTGCACCAAGGTCATCTACAAAAGTCGTGGCCATGGTAATGTCCTCCGCGTCTACATTGAGGACTTCTGCGATTATACTCTGCAATTTCTCAAATTCCATTCTGCGTCACTCCTTTCTCCCTCAGATTTGCTTATCTGACCCACCCGGCCCGGGAGCCCCCACGGTCAGACTTTCTTTTATCTTTCCATTAATATCCTGCTCTTTAAATGAAACGCACTGGATGATGGAATGGCTGATCTCCGTGGCCGTCGAATTCCCGTGGGCCTTCACCACCAGTCCGTTCAGTCCCAGAAGCGGCGCGCCGCCGTACTCGCTGGCGTCAAACCGTTTCAGGGTCGTCTTAAGCGCCGGCTTTACCAGAAGGGCGCCGATCTTGCTGCGAAGGCTGGTCATCATGCCTTTCTTCACCATGCTGATCAGCGTCGCGCCGACTCCCTCGTAGAGCTTTAAGATCACATTCCCCACAAACGCCTCGCAGACGATCACATCCGCGTAGCCGTGGGGGATCTCCCTCGCCTCGATGCTGCCGATAAAATTAATATCTTCACAGGCCTTCAGAAGCGGAAACGTCTCCTTGACCAGGGCATTGCCCTTCTCCTCCTCCGCGCCGATATTGACGATGGCAACTCTCGGCTTTCTGATACCTATGACATTCTCCATATAGATAGAACCCATTCTGGCAAACTGCACCAGATGGGAAGGACGCGCGTCCACATTGGCCCCGCAGTCGATCAGCAGGGACACGCCCTTCTCCGTGGGGATCAGGGGCGCCAGCGGCGGCCGCTCCACTCCCTTAATACGTCCCACGATCACCTGTCCGCCGACCAGGACGGCCCCGGAGCTTCCGGCCGAGACGAAGGCGTCCGCCTCGCCCCGCTTCACCATGTTCATACCCACGACGATGGAAGAATCCTTCTTCCGCCGGATCGCGTTCACCGGCGGCTCCTCGGTCTCGATGACCTCCGCGGCGTTCACCACGCTGATCCTGGCGCTGTCATACCGGTGCTTCTGAAGCTCCGCGTTCACCGCCGCCTCACGGCCCACCAGCAGGATCTCTATATCTGTCCGCTGTGCTGCCGCGTCCACGGCTCCGGCCACGATCTGGCCCGGGGCGTTATCGCCTCCCATGGCGTCTACCGCTACTCTGATCATCTCTGCCGCTCCTTTTTAATCCTTCGGATTCATCTACCCATACTATATATCATATCAAAATAGAAATCAACCAGTTTTTCACACGGAAACAATGTTTCCTTCAACAAAAACGGCGCGGCCTTCCGGCCGCACCGCCCCAAACATCTCATTCTCTCCGCCGGACTGCTCCGGCAGCCGCAGCATGCGCGTCACCGCGCGCCGCATCCATTACTCCTCGTCAACCTTGACGATCTCTCTCTTATTATAAGTTCCGCAGGCCTTGCAGACTCTGTGCGGCATCATCAGCGCGCCGCATCTGGAGCACTTTACCAGATTGACGGGACTCATCTTAAAATTCGCAGATCTCCGCTTATCTCTCCTGGCTTTGGAAGTCCGGTTCTTTGGGCAGATAGACATGGTTTACACCTCCTTAAACTGATTGAAAATATCCTGTATAACAGACATTCTTGGGTCCAACGAACTCCTGTCACAGTCACAGGCGGTCTTGTTAAGATTGGCCCCACATCTATTACAAATCCCTTTGCAGTCTTCCTTGCACAGGACCTTCATCGGCATGTTCAGATACAACTCGTCGCATACCAGCTGATCGACATCCAGCGTGTACCCCTGCAAATAGGGCTGTTCCTCCAGAGCTTCGGCCCGCTCCCGCTGGGACAGCTTCATATCGAACGTCCTCGCGAGATCCAGGGAAAACGGCACTTTCACCGGTTCCAGACAGCGGCTGCACGGAATCAGCAGAGCCAGCTGCGCGCTGCCTTCCACCGTCAGGGTCCTGTCGCCGGTGTTTGTAAAATGAAGCTTCACCGGCTGACTGTCCGTCAGTTCGTACTCGCCGTCAGACGCGCAGAAACTGGTCATATCCAGTTCTGCCGTCACATCCAGTTCTTTTCCGTCTCTGGTAAACAGTTCGGTCAGGTTTATCTGCATAATAACTCCTAACACGCACCTTAATATTATACAAAGGCACGCATGGTTTGTCAACTGATTTTTTCATGTCAGCGAAGAAATCTGTTTCTGCGGCCGCAGTCCGGCACACCTCTTACTGCACCAGCCTCAGGGTCTCGCGGGCGATGGCCAGCTCCTCGTTGGTCGGGATCAGCATGACCTTGACTTTGGAGTTGGCGGAAGAAATAACCGCGTTTTTGCCCCTCACATCGTTGGCCTCATCGTCGATCTCCACACCCAGGTATCCCAGGTAAGCGCAGACAGCCTTGCGGGTCTTCTTGTCATTCTCGCCCACACCGGCAGTGAACGCGATGGCGTCCACACCGTTCATGGCTGCCGTGTAAGCGCCGATGTACTTGGCGACACGGTAAATGAACGCGTCCAGAGCCACCTGCGCGTCATGGTTGCCCGCCTCGGCAGCCGCGCCCAGATCGCGGAAATCGCTGGATACGCCGCTCATGCCGAGAACGCCGGACTTCTTGTTCAGAATGTTCAGCACCTCGTCAACGGTCTTGCCTTCGTTGTTGCAGATAAACTGGACGACAGCCGGATCGATATCGCCGCTTCTGGTGCCCATGATCAGACCTTCAAGCGGGGTCAGACCCATGCTGGTGTCCACGCACTTGCCGCCGATGGAAGCAGAAATGCTGGCGCCGTTGCCCAGGTGGCAGACGATCACCTTCGCGCTTGCCGGATCCAGACCGCCGAACTTGATGGCCTCGCCGGACACGAACATATGGCTGGTGCCGTGGAAGCCGTAGCGGCGGATGCTGTATTTCTCAAGATACTCCTTGGGGATGGCGTACATATAAGCCTTCTCCGGCATCTTCATGCCGAACGCCGTATCCCAGACGGCCACGTTGGGCTTGCCGGGCATGGCGGCCTCGCAGGCCTCGATACCCATCAGGTTGGCCGGGTTGTGCAGCGGTCCCAGCGGGAAGCACTCGCGGATCACTGCCTTCACGTCCTCGGTGACCAGGCAGGAATCGCTGTACTTGGTGCCCGCGTGGAGCACGCGGTGGCCGATGGCGGTGATCTCGTCGGTGCTGGCGATCACGCCGTGCTCCTTATCCTGCAGAGCCTCCAGAACCAGCTCGATCGCTACATGATGGTCCGGCATGGGCTTCTCCACGACGTATTTGTCCCTGCCCGCCGGCTGGTGGGTCAGCTTGGATCCGTCGATGCCGATCCTCTCGCAGAGACCCTTGGCGATGACGCCCTCATTGTCCATGTCGATCAGCTGATACTTCAAAGAAGAACTTCCGCAGTTAACGACTAATATTTTCATCTTGGTCTACTCTCCTTTTTATTCAATCACACCGGCCGGCGGCGCGGCGCGCCGTCAGCCCTTCGCACTAGCTCTGCGCTTCGCCTGCGGCCCGCGCCCGCCAAGCGCCCAATACCTACTTCACGATCTCGCCCATCACAACGCCCGCGCAGCCGGCCGCGTTGGACTCGTCGGTATCGATATGCATCGCCAGCGCGTAGCTGTCGCTCACACGCACGACCACGTCGCCGAAGATCAGGCTTCTGCCGTCGGTGTCAACCTTCACGCTCACGATGTCGCCGTTCTCCACGCCCAGCTCCTTCGCGTCCGCAACGGTCGCGTGAATGTGGCGCTTCGCCGCGATCACGCCCTCGGTGATCTCGATCTCGCCCTTCGGGCCGACGATCTTGCAGGCGCCGCTGCCGGCAACGTCGCCGGACTCACGGACCGGAGCCGCAACGCCGATGGAACGGGCGTCGGTCAGGGACAGCTCCACCTGGGTGGCCTTTCTCACCGGGCCAAGGATCGATACGCCTTTCAGTTCTTTCTTGGTTCCCACGATGGTAACTCTCTCCTCGCAGGCAAACTGTCCGGGCTGGGACAGGTCTTTCTTCTTGGTCAGCTGGTAGCCCTCTCCGAACAGGGTCTCCAG
>CANQGA010000042.1 GCA_947600145.1 uncultured Lachnospiraceae bacterium
GTCCTTACGCCAATTATCCAGGTTCAGGGGCTGGATCTGGGAGTTGAAGATGATAAAGTCATTGTTAAGAGCATGGATGCGGAGCTGACGGTAGACATTGAAGTGGATGGAACGCGCCTTACTGATGAAGAGACGAAAACGATTCTTAAAAACAACAACATCTACATTTCCATGAGCGTAGCCGTGCCGGAGCGGGCGGCCCGCGGCGGTGCGGATTATGTGCAGTGGACGCATTACGCAGACGCTGCGAGAACGACGACGGACAACAGCGTCCTTGAGGACGAGGTGACCAGGATCAGCACAGATAATATCGCTACTGTCAGAGCGAGGTCCTTCAGCCCGTTCAAGCTGGAGTTTGTGATGAGTGACAACGAGTCGGCCTACAGTTCCGACAGCGACTCCGGCAGCTCTGTCGTCCTCGTGGGTCAGTGGCTCCGCGCCGAGGACGGCGTTCGCTGGTGGTACCGCTATCCGGACGGCACATGGCCGGCAGGCGGATGGGCGGAGCTGGTCTGGAACGGTAAGCTGGACTGGTACTATTTCGACGAGAAAGGGTACATGGTGACCGGATGGGTCACCGACGGCGGCCTGCGGTATTACCTGCACCCGATTTCCGACGGCACGCAGGGATATATGTATACCGGCTGGCATCTGATCGATGGCAAATATTACTATTTCAGCAACATTTCTGACGGTACGAGAGGCCATCTGCTGGTGAATACGACGACTCCGGACGGAGCCGTCGTGGGAGCCGACGGAGCGCGGATCCAGTAGCAGGCGAGGCATTTGGCGGTTGAAGCAGGAATTTTCCGAGGGAGGCGGTTCCATATGGAGCCGCCTTTTTTTCCATGCGGGCAGGGCGCCAGTGGCGCCCTGCCCGCATTGTGCTGTCATGCGTGCCCAACCGCCGGCGGCGCTCTGTTATTTCATCCATTCGAATTTCCGCTGTTTACAAACATGCTGTTTTTGCCGTACAATAAAGGAGCAGCCGAAAGAAATCCAATCAGAACCGAACAAGAGGAGAAAACCGTATGCCGCCGATTTCCGTTATGATCAAGCCTGCTTCCGGCAGCTGCAATATGCGCTGCCGTTACTGCTTCTACGCCGACGAACAGACCAACCGCGAGGTGGCCTCCTATGGGATCATGTCCCCGAAGACCATGCGCAATCTTGTGGACAAGGCCCTGGATTACGCGGAGCAGGCCTGTACCTTCGCGTTCCAGGGCGGCGAACCGACGCTTGCGGGGATCGATTACTTCCGGGAATTTGTAAAATACGCGGAAGAGCGGGCGCGGGAACGCGGAATGGAAAAGCGTTCGGCGCGCCTGCAGATCCAATACGCTCTCCAGACCAACGGGTATGCCATCACCGGGGAGTGGGCGCGTTTCTTCGCGGAGAACCATTTCCTGATCGGCGTGTCGCTGGACGGCACGAAGGAGATCCACGACCGCTACCGTCTGGACGCGGCGGGGAAGGGGACGTACCGGCGGGTGATGGAGTCCATTGCTCTGCTTGAAAAATACAGGGTGGATTTTAATATCCTGACCGTGATCACCGGGCCCTCGGCCCGGCGCGGGCAGAAGATCTATTCGTTCTTCCGGCAGCAGCGGTTCGATTTCCAGCAGTATATCGAATGTCTGGATCCGCTGGGGGAGACGCCGGGCGGTCACGATTATTCCCTGACGCCGGACCGGCTGGAGCAGTTCCTGAAAAGCACCTTCGACGCCTGGTACCGGGACGCGGCCGGGGGATATTATGTGTCAAACCGGTATTTTGACAATCTGCTTCTGATGCTCTGGGGGCGGGAGCCGGAGAGCTGCAATATGCGGGGCGTCTGCGGCAGCCAGTGGATCGTGGAAGCGGACGGCGGTATGTATCCCTGCGATTTCTACGTGCTGGACCAGTGGCGGCTGGGCAATGTAAACGAGAACACCTTTGAGGAAATGGACCGGCGCCGGGCCGCGCTGGGCTTCATTCAGGAGTCCATGCGCGTGCCGGAAGAGTGCCGGGCCTGCCGCTGGGCCGCCCTTTGCCGCAACGGCTGCCGCCGGAACCGGCGGATGGGAGAGGGCGAGGACGGAAAGAATTATTTCTGCTCGGCGTATAAGGGGTTCTTTGAATACGCTTATCCGAGGCTGGCGGAGCTGGCGCGGCGCGGCGTCGGAAGGCCGGAATAAAACTCAATCCGTATACTGTCCCAGATATTCCTTCGGCACGTACACGGCCACTGTCACCGTGCCGTCCTCATTTAACAGAGCGGTTTCGAGCTTGGCGCTGCGGAGCATGTCTTCTTCCGATTTATCCCCGCCGAGGCTGGAGCTGCAGCCGATAAGTACCATCGTGCCGGGGGCGCTGCCATCGGGAAATACGTAATCCATCTGCAGTGTGCCGCTGCTGGCGCCGAGGCCGTTCAGTTCCCAGGAGTAAGAGAGCGCATTGTCCGTGACCGGGCGTGTCTGGACCGTCTGGGGAATGGCCGCGCAGAGCTCCTGGAGGGCAGCCTGGTCGACCAGCCTGCCGTCCGGGGATATTTGGCTTACCCAGTTCTGGAATGCGGAGATATCGATCCCGTAGACAGCGACGGTTTCCTGCGTGGGCAGGCCGCCCGTGCCGCTGCCGGAGTCGCCGCCGGTCACGGAATAAGCGATTCCTGCGGACGCGCCGGAAGACGCGTCCCGGGCCGCCTGGTCAAATGCGTCCAGCCAGGACTGTGCCGCGGCCGGATCGGCGTGAGCGGGATCAAGCGGGAGTGTGAAGAGGGCGTTCAGCCCCGGGTAGCTTTCATTGCGGGTGATCTCACCGGTCGCTTCATTGTACAGAAACGCGTCGTTTTCGTAGAAGGGGCCGTCGTTGACGCCGATGTAGACGCCGCGGTCGGCGAACAGTTCCACATTGTTCGTCTCCAGGATCCGATACTGGACGCCGTCGATGACCAGCTCCGTGTAGGAACCCTTCAGGGTGAGCGAGTTGTAGTCCTGCGGATCCAGACCTTTCACATAAGGAGAGACGAAAAATGTTTCGTCGCCGTATGTGTCGTCGGAGGCGGCCGGCATCGGGGAACCGTCCGCGTGCTCGATGGCCACGACGGTATAGAGCCGGTCGTCTTCCAGAGCCAGGTACTGACCGTCGGATGACAGATAAAAGGTTCGGTTGCTGCCGTGGTTCAGATAGTCGCTGATGTTTTCGCCGGAGACGGAGCCTAAAAGCGTGATCCGGTAATTGCCGTAGGTCTGGGATTCGTTGACCGGGACCGCGTCTTCGCCTGTAAATGCTTCCGCCAGCTTCAGGTCGCCGTATTTCTTTACCACTTCTCCGGCGCTTAGGAGACGCCAGGCGGCGTAGGTGCTGATTGAGCCGACGACGAGTACGCAGCAGATCGCGGCTGCGACGGCGGCCCGGGCGCGCAGGCGCGGCCTGCGGCGTGGGGCGGAACCGGGAAGCGGCGCGGTATCTGTGCGCGTATCCGTAGTCGTATTTCTGTTCATATTCATTTCCATGATCTCCTTTCTCTGATCGAGAATGCGCTGATCAAGCCGGGGATTCGGCTCCATGTCGGGAGAAAGGGCCTGTTTTAAGAGATCGTCCATATCACGTTTCATCTAAAACCTCCTTGAGATCCTGCGCCAACAGTTTTTTCGCTTTGTGGAGCCTGCTTTTGACCGTTCCCTGGGGGATGCGCAGAGCTTCCGCGATCTCCGGGATCTTTAAATCTTCCATGTAGAACAGAAGGATCGGAACCCGGTACCGGTCCGGCAGCCGGGCGACGGCCCGGCGGACGGTCTGCGCTTCCTCGCGGGCGATGACTGTGTCCAGCGGCCCGGGCGCACCGGATGCCGGTTCGTCTCCGGAAAATGTTTCCCGCATCTGCTCCAGCGACGCCGCCGGGCCGGTGATCCGCTGCCGAAGGGACAGCTT
Source organism: uncultured Lachnospiraceae bacterium (assembly GCA_947600145.1). Lineage (GTDB taxonomy): Bacteria > Bacillota > Clostridia > Lachnospirales > Lachnospiraceae > UBA3402. Next base: position 3,916 of record CANQGA010000042.1, read on the forward strand.
CCGGTACCGGTTGCGCCAGAGGTTCACGGCGACGGACAGCAGGGCGCTTTTCGGACTGCCGTCCGCGTCCAGCCGCCCGGCGATCTCCGCGGCGGTGAGGAAGGTGTCCTGGTACAGGTCGTCGGCTTCCCCGCGGCTGCGGGTCAGATAGCAGCAGAAGGAATAGATGTCCCTGCCGTACAGCTCTATGCAGTTTTCCAGGTCGCTCATTTGCATAAGCAAGGCTCCTTCATCTTGTATTTTGTTCCGGAAAGGGCGCCCAAGGCGCGCCTTCCGCGGCGGACGTCCGCGGACAGGATGACTGCCCTTCATGACTATATTGTAACGAAAAACGGATTTGGTTCACGAAGATCATATCAGAGACATAAGAAATAAAAAAGGGGCTCCGTTTAACAGAGTCCCTGCGAGATCCCAAGCAGCGCCGCGGCGTTCCCGCAGAAGACGGCCTTCTTCTCGTCGTCCGTAAGCGGCATCCGCTCCATCCGTCCGATGTAGTCCGCCTGATCCTCCCACGGCGAATCCGTCGCAAAAAGCACCCGGTCGACGCCGTGCTTTCTGGCCAGCCGCATGAAAGCTTCATCGCTCAGGTTCATGGAGCGGTAAGGCGGCCTGTCCGCCTTCGGCCACGGCGTCACCGGCCCGATCGAGAAGGCGGTGTCCAGCCATACCGGCGCGCCGGCCAGGTCGCGCTCCACCGCGTCCCAGCAGGCCCAGCCGCCCATATGGGCCAGCACCAGCTTTTCAGGGCGGACCTCTTTCAGCACATGCAGGATCTGAGCCACAGAGCAGTAATCATGGTCGTAGATGCCGATATCGATGCCGGCGTGGGTGACGATGATCATACCCAGCTCACTGGCGCAGTCCAGGATCCGCATGACGCGGGGATCGTCGAAATCCACGCCCTGATAGGCCGGATGGAGCTTGATGCCGGGAATGCCGGCGTCTTTAAGACGCTTAAGCTCGCCGCGGAAGTTCTCATAGTCCGGGTGGATGCCGCCGAAGGTGATGATGCCCTGGGCCTGAAGCTCGTCTTTCTGCGCGATCAGGGAGGAGTTCACCTTCTCTGTCTGCCCGGCGTAGGTCATTACCGGAAGATTGACGGACCGGCCGACGCCGGCCTTCTTCATGGAGGCGGCGAGGTCCTCCGCGGAGCCGTCGGTGAAGGGGGCGCTGCACGATACCGCGGCCAGCTTCTCCACCACGCCGGCAGATACCTTTTTGGGAAATGTATGGGTATGGAAATCAATGATCATCCGAATCTCTCCTTTTGCCTGTTGATTTTATCATAGGGCAGTTTCGGGCGAAAGTCAATTATTCTGTTCAGATAATATGTTCAGGATAATATGTTCTGTTCCGGATAATGTTCCGGATAACGGCGTCCGGAAGCATTTTATTCCGAAGATCGGAATATATTTATGAAATGATATCCGCGCGGTGTCTGCGCGAAGGCGAGGAGACCATATCATGCTGAATACGATCTGGGCGTTCATGATCATTGCCGGCGTCGTCTGGGCCGCCCTCCACGGCAATATCGGGGCTGTGACCCAGGGGCTTCTGGATTCCGCCGCGGACGCGGTCAGCCTCTGCGTCACGATGCTGGGCGTCGTTTCCATGTGGACGGGCATCTTAAAGATCGGCGAGAGATCCGGGCTGGTCGACAGTCTGGCCCGCAGGATGGAGCCGGTACTGCGGTTTTTATTTCCGCGGCTTCCCGCGGACCATCCGGCCCGGCGCTCCATCGCCGTCAATATGATCGCTAATATGCTGGGGCTGGGCTGGGCCGCCACGCCGGCGGGTCTGCAGGCGATGAAGGAGCTGGCGCAGCTGGAGGAAGACCGGCGGCGGGAAGAGAACCGGCGGTGGGAAGAAGACAGCCGGCGGCAGGAGAACCGGCGGCAGGAAGAGGACAGCCGGCGGCGGGAGAAATGCCGCGGCGCCGCCCCCCGGACTGCCGCTCCGCCCGGCACAGCCAGCCGCGAGATGTGTACCTTCCTCATCATCAATATTTCCTCGCTCCAGCTGATCCCGGTCAATATGATCGCCTTCCGCCGCCAGTACGGAAGCGCCGCTCCCGCGGCCATCGTCGGGCCGGCCATTGCGGCGACGGCGGTGAGCACGCTGGCGGCGGTCCTGTTCTGCCGGGCGGCCGGACGGACGCGCGGGACGGAGGCCTGAGCAGTACAGACGATATGCGCGGCAGCGCAGGCGCGCGAACCGCGCAAACCGCGCGGATCTATATACGGCGGGTCGAGCGGCGCATACATCCGGCCGGGCCGGCATATCTATGATAGAAAAAAGGACGTTCCAATGAAATTTATTCTTTGGATTTCCGACTGTCTGATCCCCTTCACGATCCTTTTTATCGTCGGGTTCGGCGCTCTGATGCGCCGGCCTGTTTACGATGATTTCGCGGAGGGCGCGAAAGAGGGGGCGAAGACGGTGTTCGGGGTGTTCCCGACGCTGATCGGCCTGATGACCGGCGTGGGAGCGCTTAGCGCCTCCGGGCTTCTGGACGCGCTGAGCGGGGCGCTGGGCCGCTGGATCCGGGCGGTGGGGATGCCGCCGCAGCTGGTTCCGGTGGCGGTCGTGAAGCTGTTCTCGTCCGGCGCCGCCACGGGTCTTGCGCTTGACATTTTTAAGAATTACGGGCCGGATTCGGAGCTGGGGCTGGCGGCGTCGCTGATGCTCAGCTGCACGGAGACCGTATTTTACACGATGAGTATCTATTTCCTGTCCGTCAATGTGAAGAAGACCCGGTATACACTGCCGGGCGCGCTGCTGGCGACTGCCGCCGGGATCGCGGCGAGCGTGTTTCTGGCGGGAAGGATGTGAGCGGCGCCGGATCCGTTGATGATTTGTAAGAAAACTATAAGGAATAAATTGTTGCAGGGAAGGCGGAAATCATGTATAATCGGTTAGGTCAGAGAAGATTTTGTGCTGAGGAGGAGCTGATATTATGAAAAAATGGATGATAGCGGCGGGGATTTTGACGGTAATGGGCGCGCTGGCTGCCTGTACCCCGACGAAGACGCTGCCGTCTAATGTGCCGGTGGTCAGCGAGACGGAAGCAGGCGACGGAGAGAGACCGACAGAAGCGCCGGTGGAGCCGATGGATATGGCGTTCGTCTTCCGCGTCAAGGACGGGGAGTTCCAGCGGGTCACGATGGATGTTGATAAGATGACGGAGCAGTTTCTTATGGAGAAGCTGATCGAATACGGAGTTCTGGATGAGGGAACGGAGATCCTTTCCTTCGAGATCGAGGGAGATATGGGCGCCGGCCCCGGCTCGGATACGCCGGCCGGTCCGGGATATTCAGGGGACGCGGGCGGTGAGCCGCAGACCCCTCCGGAACGCATCGGCACCCTGGATCTGTCGCAGGTTCCCGAGTGGTCCGCGGATCAGGAGGCTGTGATGCTGAAATGTCTGGGCGATACCTTTGTGGATAATTTCCAGCTGAGCCGGCTGAAGCTTCTGGTGAACGGTGAGAATTATTCCGGTGCGGGGATCACGCTGGGCGATGATGATTATCTGGAGTATGAGTCCGGATATAAGAACGTTGTGGAATGATTTTTTAAAAGAGGGAAGAGCCGCCCGGCCGGGATCCGTGTGAGACCGGCCGGGCGGAACGTTTTTCCATGCATTCAGGGCGCCGGTGACGCTCTGCGTCAGGGGTTTAAAGATTCCTCCAGCAGCCATGTCTGGAACTGCCTCCGGATGACCGTGAAGGGCGCCGGTCCCGTATCCAGCAGAAACCGGTGGAATTCCTTCAGGCTGAAATTCTTCCCCTGGTGTTCCTCCGCCGTTTCGCGCATCTCCATGATTTCCAGATATCCCACGTAGTATTCCAGATAATTGACCGGCGTGTTCAGCATCGTATTGTAAATGGTGTCGACCAGGTCGGCTTCGCTCATATCGAAATACGGCTCCAGGAATTCCCGGACCTGCTCCCTGGTCCAGCCGAAGTAGTTGATGTTGATGTCGATCAGGGCGTGAAGCCCCAGATTGGCGGAGGCGTTGCGGGCCAGAAGCCGGCCGAGCCCGGGCGGAAGCCCATTGTCGGTGGTGTAGGAATAATTTTCCACATAAGACGCCCAGCCTTCGCTGTAGCTGGTAAAAGAGAGGACCTTGCGCAGGTCGTTCTCACAATGGGACAGGAAATAGGTATTCTGGTACATATGACCGGGGATCCCTTCGTGTGCCAGCGTAGTGTAGAGGGACTGGGAATCGGAGGTGCTGTCCGGGTTGATGTAGATCACGCAGCTGGTATAATCGTCGATGGGCGGAACCAGGAAGAAGGCCGGTCCGAGCGTGCCCGCCAGCTCGTCGGGAACGTATTTGGTCTCGTAATCGCACGGGACCGAATCCGGGAAATCCCCGGCGGTCTGGGTTTCCAGATGGTTCAGGATCGCTTCCGGCTCCGTGTAGGCGAACGCGTAGCTGTCGATCTCATCCGCCACGCCCGGATCGTTCCGGATAATGTCGCTCATGGCCGCCAGATCGCTGTCGACCCGGTCCGCGATGGCGTCACGCAGCGCTTCCATGGAACTGTAATTGGTTCCGGTGGCTGAGGCCACCAGATATTCGTAATACCGTTTGCCGTCCGGATAATGGCAGAGTCCATCCGGATTCGTACAGGAACCCTTCAGGGACAGGAGGCCGTCGGACAGCAGCTGATAGGCAGGGATAAAATGCTGTTCCACGACATCCAGATTCCGCGCCTTATAATCGGCCCGTTCTTCATCCGTCAGATCCGTAAAGGCGTCGACGCGACGGTCAAATGCGGACGTCATGAAATTGTGGTCCGCGGGAAGCCGGTAGGCGGCGCATTCTTCGACGATCTGGTCCGCGCAGGCATCCGTCATAAAGAGGCCCGCGGCGGCCTTTTCCTGCTCGAATTCCAGAATCTGCTGATAATAGGTATCGATGGAAGCAAGAAGCGTCAGATAGTCGTCGATGTCTTTCCGGCTTCGGAACGTGAATTCCGCGAGGAGGACCGGGAGCTGGGCCTGCACGCCGTTAGAGGGGGCCAGCGGCTGATAGTAGAGTTCCAGGCCGTCGCCGGCTTCTTCAATGCGGAACGCTTCCTCGAGGATCTGGAAGGTCAGCTTCCGCTCATCGTCCAGAAGCGACGGGTCGATTTGGGATAACTCCTGTTGGAAGACCTTCTGCTCAGCCCGTTCTTCCTGCATGGCCGCCAGGGAGAAGTCGCCGAAATCGATGGAATAGTCCGTGATCCCGTAATCCTCCGGCGCGGTCAGAGAGTAGTGAAGGTTGAGAAATGAACCGCCCAGCTGGTCTTTCAGGAAGCGCGCGCACCATGCGTCGAACTCTTCCCGCGCAGCCGCGGCGGCCGGATCGACGGGGGCCGTTTCTTCTGTTGCCGGATCGCCTGCGGGGGCCGGTTCGCCGTGATCCTGTCCGTCTGCCGGATCGGCCGGTGCCGTTTCCGCGGGAGCCGGCGCCGCCGCGTCTTCTCCGGGAGAGCAGGCGGGCAGCAGGCAGACCAGAAGACCGCACAGCAGCAGAACTGCCAGACAGCGGAGCCTTCCGCCTTTGGAGTTCCCCCCGGAACTGCCACCGGAATTGTTCCCGGCACTGTCTGCCGCGGCGCGAAACGCGGCGGGGGCGGCTGCGCCGAGCGCGGCTTTCCGCCTGCGGTAATGTCTCATAAAAAGCACATTCATGGTTAATTCCTCCATTTCTATAGTATAATTTATATTGGCGGGTTTGGCAACTCATGAAAAAAGATTGACGAAAGCATGGAAAAAGGGTACACTGGATGTAATGATCCCGACAGTAACGCCAAAAGGAGAATCAGACATGTGCGACAAATGTAAGAAACCATATTATATTACAACGGCTATCGCCTATACCTCCGGCAAGCCCCACATCGGCAACACCTACGAGATCGTGCTGGCGGACAGCATCGCCCGCTATAAGCGCGCCCAGGGCTACGACGTGTTCTTCCAGACCGGTACCGACGAGCATGGCCAGAAGATCGAGCTGAAAGCCCAGGAGGCCGGCGTGACGCCGAAGGAATTCGTGGACGGCGTGGCCGCCCAGATCAAGTCCATTTGGGATCTGATGAACACTTCCTATGACAAATTTATCCGCACCACGGATAAGGATCACGAGCTCCAGATCCAGAAGGTATTCAGGAAAATGTACGATCAGGGGGACATTTACAAGGGCTACTATGAGGGCCTGTACTGTACGCCCTGCGAGTCCTTCTGGACCGAATCCCAGCTGGTGGACGGCAAATGCCCGGACTGCGGCCGGGAGGTGAAGCCGGCCAGGGAAGAGGCTTATTTCTTTAAGATGAGCAAATACGCGGACAGGCTGATCCAGTATATCAACGACCATCCGGAATTTATCCAGCCGGTGTCCCGCAAGAACGAGATGATGAATAACTTCCTGCTTCCGGGCCTGCAGGATCTGTGCGTGTCCAGGACTTCGTTCACCTGGGGCATTCCGGTGACCTTCGACCCGAAGCATGTGACGTATGTGTGGCTGGACGCGCTGACCAACTATATCACCGGCCTCGGCTATGACTGCGACGGCGACAGCTCCGAGCGGTTTAAGAAATACTGGCCGGCGGATCTGCATCTGATCGGCAAGGACATCATCCGCTTCCATACGATCTACTGGCCGATTTTCCTGATGTCCCTGGGTCTGCCGCTGCCGAAGCAGGTGTTCGGCCACCCGTGGCTGATGATGAGCGGCGGCAAGATGAGCAAGTCCAAGGGCAACATCATTTACGCCGACGATCTGGTGCGGTTTTTCGGCGTGGACGCGGTGCGCTACTATGTGCTGCATGAGACGCCGTTTGACAATGACGGAAACGTGGCCTGGGACCTGATCGTGGAGCGGTACAATTCCGATCTGGCCAATATCCTGGGGAACCTGGTGAGCCGGACCATTTCCATGAGCAACAAATACTTCGGCGGCGTCGTGAAGAAGACCGGCGCGGCGGAGGAGACGGACGCGGATCTGAAGGCGACGGTGCTGGAAGCCGTGAAGAAGGTGGACGCGAAGATGGAGGAGCTGCGGGTGGCGGACGCCATCACGGAGATCTTTGGCATCTTCCGCCGCAGCAACAAGTATATCGATGAGACCACGCCGTGGGCGCTGGCGAAGGACGAAGCGAAGAGGGATCGTCTGGCGGAGGTGCTTTATAATCTGACGGAGGCCATCACCATCGGCGCGTCGCTTCTGGAGCCGTTCATGCCGGAGACCTCGCAGAAGATCCTTGCCCAGCTGAATACGCAGAAGCGGGAGCTTGCGCAGATGGACGGGTTCGGCCTGTATCCGGACGGCAATCAGGTGACGGAGAAGCCGGAGATCCTGTTCGCCAGACTGGACGTAAACGAGATTATGGAGAAGGTGAACGCCATGAACGCGGAGCGGGAGGCGGCGCAGGAGGCCGGGAGTTCGGCAGCCGGAATCGCTTCGGGCGAAGCGGATACAGCGGCTGTCGATGCGAAGCCTGAGATCACCTACGACGATTTCGCGAAACTCCAGTTCGCGGTAGGCGAGATCATCGCCTGCGAGGAAGTGAAGAAGTCCAGGAAGCTTCTCTGCAGCCAGGTGAAGATCGGCGGCGAGGTCCGCCAGATCTTAAGCGGCTTAAGGCCCCATTACACGCCGGAGCAGATGGTGGGCAAGAAGGTCATGGTCCTCATGAATCTGGCTCCCCGCAAGATGGCGGGTCTGGAGTCCCAGGGCATGCTTCTGTGCGCCGAGGACGAGGAGGGCAATCTGGCCCTGATGACGCCGGAGAAGGATATGCCGGCAGGCGCGGAGATCTGCTGAACCTTTTGCGGGACGGGGGCATTTGTATAAAATCGATTGATGATACAGCGCGGGAGGGCATTGATTCGTCTGCGGATCGGCCCGTTCCCGCGCTTTTTTGTTTATCCGGCCGGATATGCGACGTCCCGCGATTTGCGAAAATGAGGGTACAATTCGCAAAAAGCGACGTCTCATGGGGAATATGCATAATTTGCGAAATAAAATTCCGCAAGCCTTGCAAAACATTGACAATAAGGTTCCAATGTGCTACAATAATAGAGCAACACAGAAAAAAGGGCAGACAATGATCTGCCCGAAAAAAACTATTCATAAAAGGAGGGTTATTATGAAGAAGCTTGTGGCAACTCTGCTGGCAGCCGCTATGGCGATGTCTCTTCTGACGGGATGTTCCGGCGGCAATTCGGGAGGAAATGAGACAGCTTCGACGACGGCAGCTACTACCGCTGCGGCAAAGGAAGAGACGACTGCTGCGGCAGCAGAAACGACTGCGGCAGAGACGGAGGCTGAGACCCCGGATCCGGATACGATCGCGGTCATGGTTCCGCCGGTTACCGGGGATTATCCGGAACTGATGGAGAAGTGGATCGCGGAGTATACGGCGGACCATCCGTGGATCACGGTGGATCTGACCAATACGTCCTGGAACGAGAATCCGGACAAGATCTCGACGATGGCACTGTCCGGCGAGGCTCCTGATATCGTAATGAACGATTTCAAGATGCTGGGTACTCTGGTAGAGATGGGCGTGGCTGTGAATGTCGCGGATTACATGGATCCCGAGGCTCTGGCTGATTATGACCAGAACGCCCTGGATTATCTGACGCTGGAGGGCACCCTGTACGCCCTGCCGCTGTACATGACCATTCAGGCTTTGGGCGGCAACAAGGCGATGATGGAAGCGGCCGGCGCGGATGTCGAAAAGATCCAGACAGAGGGCTGGACCTGGGATGAGTTCCTTGAGATCATTAAGAACGGCACGGTGAAGGATCAGACCTGGGGACTTACCTTCGCGAGCGCGGGATCTTCCACGAAGGACTTTGTCAATATCTTCGGCGTGGCGGCAGGAATTAACAATGACTTCACCCCGTCTCTTAAGTACGCGTATACGTCCGAGAATATGAAGAACCTGCTCTCGACTGTTGAGACGCTTGTTTCTTCCGGATACATGCCCAACTACGGCGTGGAAGCCGGCCAGCGTCTGGTCATGCTGCAGACCGGTCAGACCATGGTAACCGGCAAGGCGATGCCGCTGTTCGAATCCAATGTCAAGAACAATATCGCGGCTCTGGCTGACGGTTCCGCTCTGGAAGGCACGGTTGAGGATCTGGAGTATGTGTTCCTTCCGGTTCCGACTCTGGAGAATGTGCAGCCTGCCTGCTACGGTATCGTGGACTGCCTGATCCCCTGCCGTAATCAGAATTCGACGGACGAGCATCTGAAGAATGTCTGCGATTTCCTGAACTTCTTAACCAGCGGCGAGCGCATCGCCGAGGTTGCGAACCAGGTATATCTGCCTGCTGTCTGCGAGTCCGGACGTAAGGCTCAGGAAGGCACTGTGCTGGATCAGTCCGATGCGAACGCGGCTGCATCGGAGAGGTGCCTTGGCCTGGTCATCGCTCCTCCGACCGGCGTTACCACAGAGCAGAGCGCGAATGCGGATACGATCATGACAGAAGTGATCGTTCCGAAGTTCCAGGCCCTGATCGCCGGAGAGACTACAGCCGACGATATGTATCAGGCGATCTGCGACGCGGCGTTCGCGGCGTTCGGCGAGGACGGATGCGAGACCGGATTCTTTACATATTAATGATAGTGGATCACTGAGGACCGCTGCGGATCGGGGCCTGTCCTGTCGGGCAGGCCCCGGTTTTCACTCAGCCGTCAGCATGCAGGAGAGGGCGCCGGCGGCGCGCTTCCCTGTATCAACTGTCAGCGGGAGGGGACCCCGTCTGACTGAGAACAGGAGGAATGGTAAAGGATGAAGAAGAAATTCCGAATCAAGCGGGATGATATCGACGGTTACCTGTTTATCCTGGTCGCGCTGGTCATCTTTTCGGTTTTTACGATCTATCCCGTAATCTCCGCGGTGATCACCAGCTTCCAGAATTACAAGCCGTTCGGCTCGGAGTGGGTGCAGTTTGACAATTACAAAACGGCCCTTTCCAACTCCCTTTTTTATAAATCGATCAAGAACACCGCCGTCTATACGCTGCTCACCGTGCCGTTTTCCCTGGTGATCGCGTTCGTGGTGGCCCTGCTGATCATGCCTTTCAAAAAGAAAACACAGTCCTTATTCAAGGCCTTGTATTATATTCCTGCGGTCGCCTCCGGAGTCGCCACCAGCGTGGTGTGGCTGTGGATCTACGACTCTTCGCCTTCCGGATTATTCAATCAGCTGATGAAATTTCTGCATCTGCCGATGCAGAACTGGCTGGCTTCCAGCAAGACGGCCATGCTTTCCCTGATCATCATGTCGCTCCTGAACGGACAGGGAAGCAGCATTATCATTTATATCGCGGCCCTTCTGGGGATCGATACCTCGTATTTCGAGGCGGCGGATATTGACGGCGCGTCTTTCCTGCAGAAGGTGCGCTATATCGTGCTTCCTCTCTGCAAGCCGACGACGCTGTTCCTGCTCGTCACCGGCATCATCAATTCGTTCCAGGTGTTCCAGAACGCGTACATGATGACCGGAGGCGGCCCGGACAACAACACGACGATGATCGGCCTGCTGATCTTCAATAACGCGTTTGTGTATGGCAAATACGGTCTGGCCTGTGCCCAGGGCGTGCTTCTGACGATCATCATCGCCGGCCTGACCGCGATCCAGTTCAGGGTCGCGGGCGACGACGTTGAATATTGAGAAAGGAGACGAGAGAATGAACGGTTTATATTCACTGCATTTACATAATCCCAGGATCCGTCTCCTCCGCAACACGCTGATCGCTGTGTTCCTGATCACGCTGGCGTCGGTCGTTCTGTTCCCGCTGGTTTACATGGTGGCCTGGTCGTTCGGGCCCAACCGGGAGATGGCGAGCAGCTCCTATTCGATCTTTCCGCGGGTGTGGACGCTGGATTCCTATAAGGCGTTCTTCGCTTTCAATGAGAACTCGACCAGATGGCTGTATAACAGCTTTGTCGTGGCGGCCACCACGGTGATCAGCAACGTCGTGTTCGCCGGCCTGGGCGGGTACGCGTTCGCGAAGATCCCGTTCAAGGGAAGCAAGGCCCTGTTTTATCTGATCCTGCTTGCGATGATGGTGCCCTATCAGGTCACCCAGGTGCCGCTTTATATCCTGATCGTGAGCAAATTTAAGCTCAGCAATACGTTCCTGGCGCTGATCCTTCCGGGCAGCGTGACGGCCTACAATATTTTCCTGGCGAAGCAGTTCTTCTCCGGGATCCCGTCGGCGCTGATCGAGAGCGCCCGGATCGACGGCGCGAACCAGTTCAGGATCTTCGGCGGGATCATTCTTCCGATGTCCAAGACCGTTCTGGCAGTCATGGCGATCAATACGTTTATGAGCAACTGGAATACCTTCTTCTGGCCGTTCCTTGTGACCTCGAAGGAATTCATGTATACGATCCAGGTCGGACTTAAGACATTCCGTTTCTCCAACGGAACCCTGCTGTCGCCGATGATGGCGGGCGCGACGATCTCGGCGATGCCGATGTTTGTGCTGTTCTTCGCCCTGCAGAAATATTTCCTTGAGGGCGTTACGATCGGAGCGGTCAAGGGCTGACGGAGGACATCCGGTCCTGTGACCGGACTGCGGATCTTAAGGGGTCGCCGGCGGGCGGCCCTTTTTGATGGTTTGGGCTGTTTAGTCCCGGAAAAATGTTGTCGCTGCCGGCTTTTTGTGATAAACTGAAATCTGAGAATGGGCCGGAGCGAGACAGCCGGAATGAATAGAGAAGGGAAGAATACCGATGGAGACGATGCGGCAGGAGGACAGAGAGCGTCTGATGGAGACGGAGACATATACAGATCCGGAAGCGGCGGAGCCCGCGCCTGGGACATACCCGGAACCGGAACCCGCGGCGGAGCCCGCGCCTGAGTCATATTCGGAGCCGGGGCCTGGGGCGGAGCCCGGATCGGAGGTATATCCGGAACCGGGGACTGAGGGGGAACCCGGATCGGAGATATATCCGGGGCCCGCGGCCGGAACTCCGGCGCGCCGAAGGTACCAGATCCTGAGCGGAAACGCGCTGAAAATGATCGCGCTTATCACGATGATCATTGACCATATCGGCGCCGTGATCCTGGAGTTGGGCATCGTGGATGGATATAATACCGGGAGGCTGCACATTTCTTACGAGGCTGCGCTTTTCTGGTGGTATGCGGACAGCCTCGTGCGCGCGGTCGGCCGCATCGCGTTCCCGATCTACTGTTTCCTGATCACGGAAGGCTTTACGCACACCCACAACGCGAAGAAATACGCCCTGCGGCTGGGTGTGTTCGCCCTGCTGTCTGAGATCCCGTTCGACCTGGCGTTCTACCACTCCTGGTTTTACACCGGGCATCAGAATGTGTTTTTCACGCTGCTTCTGGGGCTTCTGGCGATCATGTCGATCGATTACTTCGAGAAGCGGTCAAGCGGCCGGTGGACCGGGCTGGCGGCAGCTTTTTGCTTCGTGATGCTTGGAGACGCGCTTCGTACGGATTACGGCGCGTTCGGAGTCTTCTTTATCGTAGCGCTCTACGCGTTCAGGGGCTGCGGCTGGCTCCGTACGCTGACCGGCTGCCTGCTGGTCGCCTGGGAGACCCCCGCGCCGCTGGCGTTTATCCCGATCCAGATGTATAACGGCAAGAAAGGAAAAGGGAAGCAGGGGCTGAAATTCTTCTTCTACGCGGTGTATCCGCTGCATCTTCTGCTCCTGTACGGAATCTGCACGGCGTTTTTCTGGTAAGAGACGCCGCGGGCCGCGTAAGTCTGCGGGACCGGAATGCTGCGCCGCGGGCCGCGTAAGTCTGCGGGATTGAAATGCTGCGCCGCGGGCCGCGTAAGTCTGCGGGACCGGAATGCTGCGCCGCGGGCCGCGTAACCGGCCGGAAGACGGCAGATCTTGAGAAGGAGCTCGAAAGATATGATCTTTGACACTCACGCGCATTATGACGACGACGCGTTTCAGGCGGACAGGGAGGAACTGCTGGACAGCCTTAAGACAGCCGGGATCGGCACGGTGGTGAATGTAGGCGCCAGTATCGCGTCCACAAAGACCACGCTTGCGCTGGCGGAGCGCTATCCGTTCGTGTACGCGGCGGTGGGCGTCCATCCCAGCGAGACAGCGGAGCTCGACGAAGAGCGGATGAGGTGGCTTGAGGAAATGTGCGCCTGTCCGAAGGTGGCGGCCGTCGGCGAGATCGGTCTGGATTATCATTGGGATGAGCCGGACCGGGAGACGCAGAAGCGGTGGTTCAGGGAGCAGATCCGGCTGGCCCGCCGGGCGAAGCTGCCGGTCATCGTACACAGCCGCGACGCCGCGAAGGACACGATGGATATCATAAAGGAAGAAAATGCGGCGGAAGCCGGCGGCGTGATCCACTGCTTTTCCTACGGCGTCGAGATCGCCAGGGAGTACCTGGATATGGGCTTTTATCTGGGAATAGGCGGCGTGCTGACGTTCAAGAACGCGAAAAAGCTGAAAGAGGTCGTGGCGTACATGCCGATGGACCGGCTGCTTCTGGAGACGGACTGTCCGTACATGGCCCCAACGCCCCATCGCGGCGAGCGGAATTCATCGCTGTATCTGCCGTTGGTCGTAAAAGCGGTCAGCGAGATCAAGGGGATCCCGGAAGAGGATGTCGTCGCGGTGACGGAGGCGAACGCGCGGCGGATGTACCGGCTGTCATAGAGAAGCCGGATGCGCGGCCGCAGGCCCGGCCGGAACCGGGGCAGACGGCGCGTCCGCGGTCTGTGTAAACCGGCCGCGGAACAGGATACCGGCCGGCATCCTGAGAATCAAGGAAAGAAAGGACCTGACACCATGCCGACGCTTGGCAGTCCTAAGAACACGATCGAGATCATTCAGAAATACAATTTCATATTCCAGAAGAAATTCGGCCAGAATTTTCTCATTGACACCCATGTCCTGGATAAGATCATCCGGGCGGCGGAGGTGACGAAGGAGGACTGCGTGCTGGAGATCGGTCCCGGTATCGGTACCATGACCCAGTATCTGGCGGAGAGCGCCGGCCATGTGGCGGCCGTGGAGATCGACGCGAACCTGATCCCGATCCTTCAGGAGACGCTGGCGGAATATGAAAATGTGACGGTGATCAATGCGGATATCCTGAAGTTGGATATTACGGAGCTGGCGCGGAAGTACGGCGGCGGGCGGCCCCTGAAGGTGGTCGCGAACCTGCCTTACTATATCACGACGCCGATCATTATGGGTCTTCTGGAAGGCAGCGCTCCGGTCGACAATATTACCGTTATGGTCCAGAAGGAGGTCGCCGACCGGATGCAGACCGGACCCGGCAGCAAGGACTACGGCGCGCTTTCACTGGCGGTTCAGTATTTCGCGGAACCGTATGTGGTGGCAAATGTGCCGCCGAACTGTTTTATTCCCCGTCCGGCGGTGGGCTCCGCGGTGATCCGGCTTAAGAAGCTGCCGCGTCCTTCCGTGGAAGTAAAGGATCCGGAGCTGATGTTTAAGCTGATCCGCGCGTCCTTTAACCAGCGGCGCAAGACGCTGCTGAACGGACTCGGCAACGCGGCGGAGCTGTCGTTTTCAAAGGAAAGGATCGCGGCTGCCATCGCGGCCTGCGGCCTGGAGCCGGCGGTGCGCGGAGAGACGCTGAGCCTCGCGCAGTTCGCGGGTCTGGCGGACGAGCTGGCGGCGGACGGCTGAGAGACAGCAGGATAATTGTTGACAGATGGCGGCTGAGGGCGGGTCATTGCAGGCAGGTCCGGGGGACCGGAAATATCAGGAGGAATCAGATATGCTGGGAATCATCGGCGCCATGGCTCAGGAAGTCGCGGCGCTTAAAGAGGCCATGAGCGGCGTGGAAGTACGCACCGCGGCCGGAATGGATTTTTATAAAGGAACGATCGACGGAAAGGACGTGGTGGTCGTGCGCTCCGGCATCGGCAAGGTGAACGCGGCCGTCTGCTGCCAGATCCTGGCGGACCGTTACGGCGTGGACGCGGTCATCAACACCGGAATTGCCGGTTCCCTGCGGGCGGAGATCAATATCGGCGATATCGTGCTGTCTTCCGACACGCTTCAGCATGACATGGACGCCACCGGCTTCGGTTATCCGGTGGGCGTGATCCCGCAGATGGACGTGTCCGTCTTCCCGGGGGACGCCGCGCTGATCGAAGCGGCCCGGAAGAGCTGCGGGAGGGTGGATCCGGAGATCGGCGTCCACATCGGCCGGGTGGTCAGCGGCGACCAGTTCATTTCCGACAAGGCGAAGAAGGCGTGGCTGACGGAGACATTTGCCGGGTACTGCACCGAGATGGAAGGCGCGGCCATTGCCCAGGCGGCGTACCTGAACGGCATTCCGTTCCTGATCATCCGCGCGATCTCCGACAAGGCGGACGACTCCGCGGAGATGGATTACGCGGAATTTGAGGCGAAGGCCATTGAGCACAGCGTGAAGCTGGTGCTGGATATGATCCGGACTCTTTAAATCGATTCAGGAATTTTCTCAACCCCTTAAGAATCGTTTCCTGTCGCTATTTGACGAACGATTCTAGGGGTTCTTAACTTCCCAAAATAAAAATCACCCGCTATAATGATGGCGTTAACCGGACATGCGGCTCGGGCATCCGTGAGCGCGCAAGTGATGGCAGAGAGCGACGTGGACGGCGGAGCAGTTTATCCATTATAGAAAGGGGAGCTTTACAATGATGCTTCAAATCCTGGAATCGGGACAGGCATTGTACGCGCTGGCGGCCGTCTGCGTGCTGGGGATTCTTGCCAGACTGACGGCGCGGACTCTCTACAAGAGACTGATCAGGGAAACTGACAACATGGCACTTACAAAGAACCGCTATCTGAGGGAGTTTAAGCAGAAGGCGGAGAATACATACCGGCTGAACCAGGGGATCGCCAATACGCAGGCGTACCTGGAAAAACAGCTGACCGGATACCGGTTTCTCGGCATCCGTCTGAACGGCTGGGGAAATCTGGCCGGGCAGATGACGCTTATGTGCTTCCTGCTCGGGGGCGCCGGGTCGTTTTTGGCTTACTGGTATCGGTGCGATACCTATTATATCGTGATGTACGCGTCTGCCGGAATACTTGCGGGACTGCTGACCATGTTTTTTGATATCGGAGTGAATCTCCCGGAGAAGCATTCCCAGCTGATCTGCGTGCTGCAGGATTACCTGGAAAATTCTCTCTGGGGAAGGCTGGCAAGGGAGACGGCGGCCGCCGCGGAGGAAGGTCCAAGGGCGGTCAGCCGGGAAAGCGTCCGGGAAAGCGCCCTGGCCGACCGGGACGTCCGGGACCGCGACGGAGGCCGCGACGCGGCCGATCGCGATGCGCGGGATCGTGATGTGCGTGACCGCGATACGGCGGACCGCGACGGTAATGGCCGCGAACCGGCTGGAAACGGGGGACGCGGGAGTATCTGCAGCATCGCGCGGGGCAGGACGCCGGAGCGGGAAAATGTCCGCGGCGGAACTGACGGAGGAGCGATGGCGCGCAGCGGTGACCGGGGGTCTGATTTCGGCAATGAAGCCCGCCCGCTGAACCGGAGCGTCCGGCGAAGCGAGCGGGCTTCGAGGAAGAGCGCGCTGAAGACGGCGGAGGACGAGCCGTCCGCGGGAAAGGCGGCCGTCAGTTCGGACGACCTGAGGCACAGCCTGGAGCAGATCGCGGCCAGCCGCGAGAAAGGGCGGATGGACGGAGACTGGCTCAGGGAGCTGTCGCCGGACGAGCTGGATCTGGTCGGGGAGATCCTGAAGCAGTATCTGGAGTAACCGCTCTCCGCCGGCTATCATGATTTTTTAAAAACCGCATATTTATATCGCAAAAAAAGACAGATTATGTTATACTGTATACAACAGGCACTACCTGACAATCTGATAAAAGGAGAGTGTATGACCATGGGAAGAGAAGTAACGTTTGATTATTCGAAGACGGCCGGATTCATTTCCGCGGAAGAGATCGCCAACATGAAGGCCTCCGTCCTCTGCGCGAAGGACGTGCTGACTGCGAAGTCCGGCGCGGGCAATGATTTTCTGGGATGGATCGATCTGCCGGTCGACTATGACAAGGAGGAGTTCGCGAGGATCAAGAAGGCGGCGGCCAAGATCCAGAGCGATTCTGACGTACTTTTGGTCATCGGCATCGGCGGTTCCTATCTGGGAGCGCGGGCGGCCATCGAATTCCTGACCCACAGCTTCTACAATGTGCTCGATAAGGCGGACCGGAAAACCCCGGAGATCTATTTCGTAGGCAACAGCATCAGCAGCAAGTATATCAAAGACCTGCAGGATGTACTGAAGGGGAAAGA
>CANQGA010000043.1 GCA_947600145.1 uncultured Lachnospiraceae bacterium
CGACGCGGCTCTGGAAACGAAGATCGATATCACGCCCGAAGGCTCCGACAAGCCGGTCAAGACACTGACCGTCACCGCGGAAAGCTACCGCGGCGATCTGGAACTCTCCATCGGCTCCGCGAACCACGGGTTTTTCTGTCCCGTTGACTGGAACAGCCTGTCCGGCGACCGGTTCACGGTGACCGCTTATACGCTGTCCGGCGGAGAGCGGACCGATCTTCTCGGCACGATCACGTACGACAGATCATCCTCCGAGCCTGCGATCGCGGTAACTTCTGTATCGGATGCGAAGCAGGCGTCCGAAGAGTCCGCCCCCGCGGGCCCCGGTTCCGCAGGCCCCGGAGCCGCGCCGGCTTCCGCTTCGTCCGGCTCCCTGAACGCGAGGGACGCTTCCAAAGCCGCGGATGATGCCGGTTCCGAATCTGTTTCAGGCTCTGTCTCAGGATCCGGTTCCGCGTCTTCCTCAAGCTCCGCCTCAGGCCCCGGTTCCGCGTCTTCCTCAGGCCCTGCCGCAGGCCCCGGTTCACAGACCGTTGCCGACTCTGCCGGCGGCTGGAAGAAGGGAGTCTCCCTCGGATATTTCACCACCACCGGCTACTGCAACTGTGAACTGTGTTCCGGCGGCTGGGGGCTCACCTACAGCGGAACCGTTCCCAAAGCAAACCATACGATCTCCGCTGATATCAATGTGCTTCCCATCGGAACGAAGGTGATGATCAACGGCATCGTCTACACGGTGGAGGACATCGGAAGCGGCGTCTCCGGCAAACACATCGATATCTATTATGACAATCACGCGGACGCTGAAGCGCACGGCACAAGAAGTGTCGAGGTCTTTACCGTGATCCCGGAGTAGACAGACCCGGCCGCGCGTCTGAGGGCGCTGCGGAATGCTCAGAGCTTTTCAAGCTCCGCGCATTCCGCAGCGCCCTTTTCTTTGCCCCGCCGAAAAGCAGCCGGCAGCGGTCCGGCACATTTGCTCATATCTGTCCGTTTCCCCGCATATATCTGTAACAGCGGGGATTGTCCCCCGCGCAGTATATCGGGAAAGGATGGATAAAATAACCATGAGATCCGGCAAAGCGATCGCCGCCGGTCTGGCGGTTATACTGATGATAATTTCCCGGACAGGCCCGGCGGCGGCAGCTTCGCCCGCAGGCTACATCGACGGTACCGACGGACAGGCCATCTGGGGATGGGCATGGGACGAAAGACAGCCGGACAGACCGGCAGAAGTACAGATCCTGGTTACGAATGAAGCCGACAATTCCATTGTCTGCGCAGAGACCGTCACGGCAGACCGGTACAGAGATGATCTGGGACATCTCGGCAACGGATGTCATGCCTTCTGCTTCACACCGCAGCTTCCGGATACCGGCCCGGCCAGCTTCATCATCACGGCCACATCCGGCGGCTCTCAGCTTGTCGGAAGCCTTTACTGGGGCGGCGGCTCCTCTGCTGTCACAGAGCGGCCTTCCGCGGCGGCGCCCGCGGATTCGCAGACAGCTCCGGATCCCTCCGGGCCCGGAAGCGCCCCCCAGCAGCCGGACATCCTCAGCGGAGACGAGGCTCCCTCCGTCACCGGATCCGCGGAAGCTTATGACGCCGCTTCCGCCGAGCTCTCCCTTACTCCTCTCGGCCTCTTCACCACGACGGCCTACTGCTCCTGCCGGCGCTGCTCCGGCCGCTGGGGCAGGTTCACAAGCTCAGGAGCCATCGCCGCGGCCGGACACACGGTGGCCGTCGACCCGCGCGTCATCCCCTACGGGACCAGGCTGATGATCGACGGTATCCTCTATACAGCCGAAGATGAGGGCAGCGGAGTTAAAGGCAGACATATCGACATCTACTTTGATACCCACGCCGAGGCCGCGGCCTACGGACTGCAGCACAGGGAGGTCTATCTCGTCCGGTAGCCTGCGCGCCGCGCCCGCGGCGCGGATACGCCGTCTTTCCCCGCAGCGGAGCCATAAAGCTCCGCACGTTTATCCCTCCAGGAACCTGCGAAGCTCCTCAAGCCGCGCCTCAGCGTCCGCGCGCCCCAGTTCATAGGCGCGTCCGATCTCTTCCGGATCGCTGCAGGTGCGGCTGATCGTCATCACCCGGCTGGGGCAGATGACGAACGCGCGCCCTTCCCGCTCCAGAGCGCGGATCAGCCGGATCGTCTGATTGTAGGTCTTATGGCGGTGCTTCAAAGCGGCCATAAACCGCGGATACCGGCAGTACAGGACGTGCCCGGGCCCCACATGCTCCGGCGGCTTCACATAGGACGCATCGCGGGTCAGGACCACCACGTTCTTTGAATAGCCCAGCCGCATCATGCCGCGGACCGGGATGCTGTCGGTGCAGCCTCCGTCCAGAAGCTTCTTTCCCCCGTACCGGACGATATGGGAGACAAAGGGCAGAGAAGCGGAAGCCCTCAACACATCGACCTGCTCCTTCATATCCGTAATCCGGATCAGCTCCGGCCGTCCGGTCTCAAGATTGCTGCAGCCGGCGTAAAATCTGGTCGGAGACTCCGCAAACGCCTCATAATCATAGGGATCCAGCCTCTCCGGGATCTCATGATAGCAGAACTGCGTATCCACCAGCTCGCCCCGGCGCAGCAGATTCGCGGCGCTCATAAACCGCTTATCCCGGCAGTATTTCTGATAATAGCGGATACTCCGCCCGCGCTGTCCGGAAACATAAGAGCATCCGTGGATCGCCCCCGCAGACACGCCCGCCACGCCGTCGAACCAGATCCCGCGCTCCAGGAACACGTCCAGGACGCCTGCCGTGTAAATGCCCCGCATCCCGCCGCCTTCCAGCACAAGTCCCGTGCCGGCCGCCTTCTGAAACGCCAGCCGCTCAGCGCCGTTTTCCAGGTGAATGATCCCGCAGTACGTAAATCCGTTCTTCCGCAGCATATTCTGCATCACCGTATTGTCCCGGTGGGTATCGATGCGAAGACTGCCGCAGCGGCTGAAGGCCCACCGGACGCAGAAGGAGCCCGCCCCCTTCACGATCCCAGCGGACGCGATCCGATGCACTGTCCCATAAGGCCCATCGTTCAGCCATGCCCCGTCCTCGACCTCACGATAAGTCGGATCTTCCCCTTCCCTGTAATAAAAGACGGCAGCGATCTCGTCTCCTGCCATGCAGACATAAGAGTTCCCCTCCGCGATATCCTGTTCGACCCTCGACGCCGGCGGATCCGAAGTTCCCCACTGGTTCGGGTTGCCGTGATCCGCCATAAACCGGCGGGCGTACTCATAGATCGCAAGCACCCGGCTAAGCTGTTCCGGGCGTGTTTTCTCCACGCGCAGTCTGACCGCGCCGGTCTGCGTATCCCTGCTCTCTTCCGTTTTCATTTCCGCATCCATTCCTTTCTTTCCGCGGCAAAGCTCCGTTCTGCCGCCAGAAAAAGTATAGCACGATTCGGCGGGCGTGAGAACTATTTTTCAATTTTCTCTTCCAATATCCGCCAAATTTCTGTATACTGGAAGCACAGGCGCCTGACACCTTATGGCGCCGATTCATCCTATCTATCCGCAAAAGGGGGTTTTACCATGGAAGAACAGAAGACATCCGCACAGGCAGCCGGTGAAGCAGAGCGCGCATCCGTCATGAAACGGATCGAGGCCAGCAACGCGGGACAGGAACGCTACGCGAAGAAGCAGTACACCATGTCATTGATCAGCGCCTTCTCCAATGTTCTGGTCCTGGCGATTGTCATTTACGTCGTGGTCACGATGATCCCGAAGATCAACGCGACCTTTGAGGATCTGAACGTGATCATGACCAATATGGAATCGATCACGGAGGAACTGGCCTCCGTCGATATCGAAGGGATGGCCGGAGACGTCAAGACTCTCGTAAACGGAAGTTCAGACAGCTTAAATCAGGCCATGAAGAAGATCAACGCCATCGATATCGAAAAGCTCAACGGCGCGATCCAGAACCTGAACGACGCGGTAGAACCGATGGCCAGATTCGCGAACATGTTCAAATAAAGCAAAACAGGGACCGCGCAAAGCAGCAGATCTCTGCCGGCTTCGCGCGGTCCCCGGGTTCTTTATTGCATCAGCCGCGTGATATCCTTCATCACTTCGCTGACTTTCAGATGCTGCGGGCAGATCTGCTCACATTTGCGGCAGCCGCGGCACTGATCGGACCGTACCTCGAAAGCCTCGTACGCCTCTCTGGCACGGTTCCTGCTGCCGTGGAGACCATAGCTGTTGTAGACCTTGAAGATCTCCGGGATATTCAGGCCGAACGGACACGGCATACAGTACGCGCATCCGGTACAGCCAACCATGGACATCTTATCGTAGATCTCCTTGACCTTCGCGTAAGCGGCCAGCTCCTCATCGCTCAGCATGCCGATACCGCTGCGGGAAGCGTAGGTCAGATTATCCTCCACCTGCTGCCGGCTTCCCATACCGCTTAAGACCACGCCGACCTCCGGCTGATTCCAGAGGAAGTCAAGCGCATGCTCCACCGGCGTCTTCTCCGAAGAGAACGCGGCCGCCACATGATCGGAAAGGTTCGCCAGACGGCCCCCGAGGAGCGGTTCCATGACCACGACTCCCAGACCTTTCGAAGCCGCGTAGCGCATGCCTTCCGTACCGGCCTGGTCGTTGATATTGATGTAATTGTACTGGATCTGGCAGAATTCCCATTCATCCGTGTAATCCACGATCTCCTTGAAAGCCGCCAGATCATCATGGAAGGAAAAGCCGATATGCCGGATCTTGCCGGCCTTCTTCGCTTCCTTCATATGTTCAACCAGGCGGAACGGCTTCACCACCTGTTCCAGCCGCTCCCTTCCCATCGCGTGGAGCAGATAGAAATCAATATGGTCCGTCTGAAGCTTCTGAAGCTGCTCGTCCAGGATCCGTTCAAAATCCGCCTCCTCTTTCATCGCCCACAGCGGACACTTGGTAGCCAGATAGACCTTCTCGCGATACCCGTCCTGCAGGGCCTTCCCGACGACGATCTCGCTCTTGCCGTCATGGTAGGGATAAGCGGTGTCAATGTAGTTGACGCCCTCGTCAATAGCCCGGCGGATGATGGATACAGCCTCGGCCTCATCCACGGACTTGTCCTCATGGACCGGAAGCCTCATACATCCGAACCCCAGAGCGGAAACCTCCGCACCTGTATTGCCGAATTTACGGTATTGCATAAAATACTCTCCTTATCATTCACAGATATAACCGATTCCCGCGCTATCTCTGTACGCGCCCGGAGCCGTCGCCTCCCGCCAGCGCGTCCACATCGGCGCGGGTCACCAGATTGAAATCACCCGGGATCGTGTGCTTCAGGGCAGAAGCGGCCACGGCGAATTCCAGCGCCGCCTTCATGTCCTTCCCGTCCGCGAAGCCGCAGATCAGTCCGGCCGCGAACGAGTCGCCGCCGCCCACGCGGTCCACAATGGGACTGATGCGGTATTTCCGGGAATGATAGAATTCCCGGGTAGTCCCATCCATGATACAGGCGGACCAGCCGTTGTCAGAAGCGCTGTGGCTCTCGCGCAGAGAACTGACGATATACTTAAATCCAAACGTATCTGCCATCTGGTTGAAAATATCCGCGTAGCCGGCCAGTTCCAGTTCCCCGGAGGTCACATCGGTGCTTCCGGGCTTAAAGCCCAGAACCTTCTCCGCGTCCTCTTCATTGCCGATGCAGACATCCACATACTGCATCAGGCCGGTCATGACACGCCGGGCCTTCTCGGACGACCACAGCTTCTTGCGGAAATTCAAATCCACGGATACCGTCACATTGTGGGCCTTGGCGGCCTTCAGGGCGGTTTCCGTCAATACGATGGCGTCATCGCTGACTGCCGGGGTGATCCCCGTGAAATGGAACCAGTCCGCGTCCCGGAAGATCTCGTCAAAATCAAACTCCTCCGGCTTCGCCGTCGAGATGGAACTGTGCGCGCGGTCGTAAACCACATTGGAAGCGCGCATCGCGGAACCGGATTCCAGATAATAGATTCCCAGTCTCTCGCCGCTCCTGGCAATATGCTTCGTTCCTACGTTGTATTTGCGGAGGGCAGCCACCGCGCACGCGCCGATCGGATTATCCGGAACCGCGGTCACAAACTCCGCGTCGTGCCCGTAATTGGCAAGCGATACGGCCACATTGGCCTCGCCGCCTCCGTAATTGACATCAAACTCGTCTGCCTGAATAAATTTTTCATTGTTGGGGGTGGACAGCCTCAGCATGATCTCACCCATCGTAACGATTTTCGCCATAAATCCTCTCCCTTTCCGTATCGTAATCCTGCCCTGTTATGGCCTTATTTTGCTCTTGCCGCAGCCACGGCTTCGACAAATTCCTTCGCCTTCGCAGTCACCGCCGCAAAGTCGCCGGTCTTGGCTCCCTTCGTCAGGCTGCTTCCGGTTCCGACCGCATAGGCTCCCGCCTTGATCCATTTGTCCACGTTATCCACATCCACGCCGCCGGAAGGCATGAACTCGCCCTGGGGAAGCGGTCCCTTGAAGGAACTGATCGCCGCCGGTCCCACGATATTGCCCGGGAAGATCTTGATCACATCGCAGCCGGCCTCCATCGCGGTGATGGCCTCGGTAGGCGTCATGACGCCGGGAAGCATCGGCACGCGGTAGCGGTTGCACAGCCGGATGGTTTCCACGTTCAGGCCCGGGCTCACCACATAGTTGGCGCCTGCCAGTATCGCCTGTCTCGCCGTCTCCGGATCCAGGACCGTACCTGCCCCGATGACCACCCTGTCGTTGTCCCGGTACTTCTTCGACATGGCCGCGATGAATTCCACCGGGTTCCCCTCATCCATCGTCATCGTGATCTCGATGAAATTGATCCCGCCCGCGATGATCGCGTCGACTACCTTCTCACCCTGCTCCGGATTCTTCGCGCGGACCACAGCAACCAGACAGTCCTCGCGCATCCTTGACAATACCTTCTCCTTTTTCATGAGTTTCTCTCCTTTTTATATATTTTGTCGTATCTGCGAACCGTCTCCGCGGGTACGATTTATATATTCAGTGTACTCTTTTTCCAATACCCTGTCAATAGAAAATGGGGAACCTCCCCGCCGCGCGTCCATGACAAAGCCGATTTTGAGCGCCGATTCGGGAGTCGATGAAAATCCCAAAGAAGTACTTGTCAAATCCGCTTCGATCCGCTATAATGAGTGTATCGATTTATCCGACATTCATTTTTCATCAGGATTTTCACAGGCCGAAACCGGCCGGCGATTCCACAGACAACCGCGAACCGGATGTGGTATGTAGCTGTTTATTCAGTTTACATAAATATTCAATTTAAGGGGGTACCATATGATGGTATACGAAAAATTTCAGGAACTTCTGACGTCCCTGCTTCAGGAAAAGCTGGACGGCAGCTGCAGGCTGAGGATCCAGAAGATTCCCAGGAACAACGGGATCATGCTGAACGGCCTGACCGTCACAGCCGGAGGACAGACGGCAGCGCCGCTCATCTGTCTGGAGCAGTACTATGAAAAATTCCGGGCGGGCAGGCCCATAGACGCGCTTGCGGACGAGATCCTGAACGAGCTTCGGAAGGATTCCGACATCCTGCACATTGACTTCTCGATGCTGAACGATTTTGAGAAGATCAGGGACCGGATCATATTCCGGCTCATCAGCACCCATGCCAACCAGACGCTTTTACAGGACGTTCCCTCCGTGCCCTTTCAGGACCTGTCAGCCGTTTTCTATCTGTTTCTGGAAAACGGCCCGTCCGGCCAGATGACCGCCCTGATCAGCAGGCGCCATCAGCGGATGTGGGACGTGACCACCCAGACGCTCTACGACCTGGCTGAGCAGAATACGCCGCTCCTTCTTCCGCCGGAGCTTAAAAGCATGGCCGCCGTCATGAACGACATCGCGCGGGAACACATGGGCAAACACTACAGGGAAGGGATCGTTGATGAGCTTCTGCCCGGGCACAGGGACGTCCCTCTCTTCGTCCTGAGCAACACATCCGGCCTGCACGGGGCATGCGCCGTTCTCTATCCCGGAGTTTTAAAAAACTTCGCGGATCAGCTGGAAAAAGACCTGGTGGTCCTCCCCTCCAGCATCCACGAAGTACTTCTGCTTCCATATGACGACAGTATGGTCTTCAGCGAAATGTCGGACATGGTCGCGGATATCAACCAGGCCGCTGTGGCCGCAGAAGACCGTCTTTCCGATCAGGTGTATTACTATTCCCGGAGCGACGGAGAAATGATCATCGCCGCGGACACGGCCTCCGCGTTTGTATCCTGAGCGGCGCGGCAGTCTGTCCGGCCGGAAGCTTCCTGATCGGAAAGAGCAAAACCGCGGCGCGCCGTCACGGCAGGAACGCCCACGCCGCCGCGATCACGATCGACGGCAGGAGATTCGCCACCTTCACCTTTTTGCCCCAGACCAGGTTCAGCCCCACGCAGAAGATCAGAACCGATCCCACCAAAGACAGATTATCAAGGGCCGCCTCCGTCATGAGCGGCTGGATAAACCGGGACAGCAGCGTGATCGAACCCTGGAACAGTCCCACCGGGATCGCCGAGAAGATACAGCCCTTCCCCATGGACGCCGTCATCACCAGGATAATGATCAGATCCAGCACCGCCTTGGCCGCCAGCACCGAATAATCTCCCAGGATGCCGTCCCGGATCGACCCGACCACAGCCATCGCGCCGATACAGACCGTCAGCGAAGCCGTCACGAACCCGTCCACAAACCCCGCGTCGCCGCCGCTTCCCGTCTTCACCTTCAGCCACTCCCCGAACTGTTCCATCCGCAGTTCGATATTCATCCACTCGCCGATCAGAGCGCCTGCGGCAAGGCTTCCGATCATCATCATGGTTCCGCTGCTTTTGAGGCCGTCCGCCGTCACCTTAAGCATCTTTTCCATGGCTCCCGCAATGCCCAGAAACAGCACGCAGATGCCGTTTGCCGCCATCAGCGTGTCCTGATAGCGTTTTTTAAGGCGGCTGCCGAAAAGCAGACCGCCCAGGCCGCCGATCACGATGGCGGCTACATTGATCAGTGTACCGGTTCCTGCCATATCAGATCATTCCTCCGAAAGACGTTCCCTGCAGCTTAAGATCACCTGCCGCATCGCGTCCGGTCCCGGAGCGCCGACGGTAGTCCTCTTTTCCACGCAGGTCTTAAGCGCGATCGCCTCATAGACGTCCTCGCCGAACGCCGGGCTCACCGCCCTGAATTCCTCAAGACTCAGATCGTCCAGCGCGATCCCTCTGTCAATGCAGCGAAGGACCAGCTGGCCCACAATACCGTGGGCGTCCCGAAACGGCACCCCTTTATTCACCAGATAATCCGCGGCGTCGGTGGCGTTGGCAAAACCATTCTTCGCGCTGGCCGCCATCACGTCCTTCCGGAATGTCATGGCGGCGATCATGCCGGCAAACAGCTTCAGGCAGTCTTTCACCGTGTCTATGGCATCGAAGGCCATCTCCTTGTCCTCCTGCATGTCCTTATTGTATGCGAGGGGGATCCCCTTCATCGTGGTCAGCAGCGCCATCAGCGCTCCGTAGACCCGCCCGGTCTTGCCCCGGATCAGCTCCGCGATATCCGGATTCTTCTTCTGCGGCATGATGCTGCTGCCCGTACTGTAAGCGTCGTCGATCTCCACGAACCGGTACTCATTGCTGTTCCAGATGATGATCTCCTCACAGAAGCGGCTCAGATGCATGGCGATGATGGACAGCGCGCTCAAAAGCTCGATCAGGTAATCCCTGTCCGACACCGAATCCATGCTGTTGAAGGTCGGGCCGTCAAATCCCAGAAGCCGCGCCGTATATTCCCGGTCCAGAGGGTAGGTGGTCCCGGCCAGTGCCCCGGCTCCCAGCGGACACCGGTTCAGCCTCGCGCGCAGGTCGGACAGCCTTCCGCGATCCCTCTCAAACATCTCAAAATACGCCCCCACATGATGGGCCAGCGTCACCGGCTGGGCTTTCTGCATATGGGTAAATCCGGGCATATACGTCTCAAGGTTCTCCTCCATCACGGAGAGAAGCACCTTCTGCAGCTCCTTCACAAGTCCGCGGATCTCATCCGCCTGATCCCGGCAGTAAAGCTTCATATCCAGTGCCACCTGGTCGTTGCGGCTGCGGCCCGTATGGAGACGCTTGCCGGCCTCGCCGATCCGCTCCGTCAGGACCGCCTCCACAAAGGAATGGATGTCCTCGTGCTCCTTCGTAAACTCCAGCCTCCCGGCCTCAAGATCCGCAAGGATCCCCTCCAGGCCCGCGATGATCGCGTCCCGGTCCGCATCCGTAACGATCCCCTGCTTCGCCAGCATCTTCACATGGGCGATGCTGCCCGCGATGTCATGGCGGTACAGCCGCCGGTCAAACGACAGGGATTCGTTGAACGCGTGCACTGCCTGATCCTCTTCCTTTGTAAATCGTCCGCCCCATAGCTTCATATTCTGATCTCCTCTCAATTCTGTCCGTTCTTACTGCCGTCCTCCGGCTCACCGCCGCCCCGTGCGAGACGCTCCCTGCGCCGCCTGAGCCCGTGCCCGATCAGCGCGGATATCAGCAGGATGACGGCGCTCGCGGCGCTCAGGACGGCGCCCTCCTTCAGCCCGCAGGGCAGATAGCTCATGCTGACCGTATGCGTGCCCGCCGGCACCTTAAAACTCAAAAACGCGTCGAAGATCTTCTCCGTCTCCACCGCCGCGCCGTCCAGGAGCACCGTCCAGCCTTTATCATAGGGGATGCTGGTAAACAGCACTCCGTCCTTTTCCGTACTCACAACACCGTCCACGGTCCGGTCCGTCCATCCGGTCACCTCAAGCGGATACCGGATCAGCGTGTTGTACACCTGTTTCAGCGCGTCGTCCGAAAACCGGTAGGCAAACGCGTTCAGGTCTGTCCCCGCTTCCGTGCAGCTCACGCTCACCGTCTGTCCCGCGCCGCACCAGCCGACATCCAGAAGATACCCGCGGTTCACATTATCGAAGGTCATACTCTCGATATCTTTGGTGACCTCCACCTTCTCCGCCTGCCGGTTGGAAATATAGAGATAGTAATCGCCGTCCCGGTCCGCCGTGAACCGGAACTGGTCCCCCGTGTTCTCTCCGCCCACGTCGACCAGCACATGGTCCGCTCCCACGCCCTCGCAGAATACGTTCTGTACCAGCGCCGGATTTCCCTGCGTCCTCTGCCACTTGCTGTCAAAATAATCCGGCAGCATAAAGCCGAGAGGAAGCGTGAAATATCTCCTGTACAGCCAGGTGTCTCCCGACTGGCCGATCAGCTGCAGCATATCGTCCTCCGCATCCTGTTCTTCCGAATACAGGCCGTACTTTACATCCAGCAGGGAGTCCACGAGCGGCGTACTGCCGGTAATGCTGTAAGCGTTGACGCTGCCCTCGCAGCCCATCGTCTTCGCGAAGGCGGTCAGATCCGCGTTGGCTGTGGAGGAGAACAGGGACACCGTCGGAAAATTCATCCACGCGCCGTCATTTTTCGTCTTCCTGGTTACCTTCTCAATACGGTAGAAACCCTCGTCCGAAGGGATCTGATCCACCAGGGCCCGCACGTCCGCGTTGTCCCGCACATAGGCGCTGCGGCTGGTGGTCGTCACGCTGGTCACCATCGTGTTGACCGCCGCCTCCTCCGCCGTCACCGCCAGCGTAAGCAGAAGCAGGAGGCTCAGATCCAGATCTCCTTTTTTGTACAGCCAGATCAGCCCCGCGTAGACCGCCAGCAGAATAATCGCGATATAGTACACATAGAATTCAAAATGATCCTGCTCCACCAGCTTCTCCGCCAGGATCACAAAGGCCACGGCGCCGAAAAACGCCCGGCCGATCCGCCCCTCATCCGTCTCCCGCAAATGGCTGTACGCCTCATAGCACACATACAGCATCAGGAAGATATAGATGAAGGACTGGCGGCAGGGAAGACTGTTGGGATAATGAAAGCCGTGCCAGATAAAATTCGGCACATTCATCGAAAAACTGGCGAAAAACAGAAGCATCATGCTTAAGTAGACCGCCTTGTGCCGCACAGAGATCTGCCTGCATCCCAGATAGAGCAGGAAGAACATCAGCACCGCCACGCCGCAGTAGATATTGGGCCAGTGGTCCAGACCGATCTCCACGTCGATGTTGCCGATATGGCGGGCAAACATATCAAAAATGGAAAAATAGGAGCTGAACGTCCTCGGGAAGCTGAAATCCCCGGAGGCGGTCATCTGCAGCGCGAAGATCTCCGGCAGGAGCACCACAGCCGCCAATGCTCCCGCCGCCAGCGAACAGCCGGCAAACTGCAGGCAGTTGACCGCGAAGCTTTTGATCCCCCTGCCCCGCCTGTATTCCAGAACCAGCAGGGCCGCAAAATAGATCACCATGAAAATGCAGATCATGATGGAAATATAGTAGTTGGAAAGAATGCAAAGGCCGAGGCACACGCTGTAGAGAAGCCCTCTGCGCTCCTTCACCAGTCTCTCCAGCCCCAGCATGACGAGCGGGAACAGCAGGATGCAGTCCAGCCACATGATGTTCCAGCTGTAAGCCGCCATATACCCGGACAGCGCGTAAAAGATCCCGAAAAACGCCACGCCGAACTCGCTGCGCCCGCAGTGCCTGCGCAGATAATAAGCGAAGCTGAGACCAGAAAGGCCGATCTTAAACACGATCATATAGGTGATAAACTCGATCACATAGGCTTTCGGGCACAGGATCAGAAGCCAGTTCAGCGGACTGGCCAGATAGTAGGCGTAAAGCGCGGAGAAATTCACGCCCATCCCCACATTCCAGCTGTACAGCAGGCTTCCGCCGTGGGTCAGCTTGTACTGGAACTCCGAGAAAAACGGCGCGTACTGGTGATACAGGTCCGTCCGCAGGAAGGACTTGTCCCCGAAGGGAAAGATGCCCCTCTGGATAAAGACCGCGATCATGATCAGTACAGGGGCAAGAAATGCGGCCGCAAGTCCCATGCCTCCGGTAAGATTCAGGATACCTGCGCCGGTCTGCCCTGCCTTCCTGCGCTCCCTGCTGGCCTCCCTGCTGCGGGAACCGGGGTTGTTCTTCGCGCCCCTCACCGGTTCCGCTCCGTCTCCTTCCGCCGCGGCCTCCGGGCCATATACTTCCTCTCCGCCGTTTTCTTCCGGTCCGTACTCTTCCTCCGGCGCGCCCGTTTCTTCCGGATCATAATCTCCTTCCGATACGGCCGCCTCTTCCGGATCATAATCTCCTTCCGATACGGCCGCCTCTTCCGGATCATAATCTTCTTCCGGCGCGGCCGCTCCTTCCGGATCATAATCTCCTTCCGATACGGCCGCTCCTTCCGGATCATAATCTTCTTCCGGCGCGGCCGCTCCTTCCGGATCATAATCTTCTTCCGGCGCGGCCGCTCCTTCCGGATCATAATCTTCTTCCGGCGCGGCCGCTCCTTCCGGATCATAATCCCCTTCCGCCGTGACAGCCTCCTCCGCATCGTAATCCTCTTCCGACGCGGTCACCGCTTCCAGGTCATAGTACTGATCCAGGGCGTCTCTCTCCTCATATTCCTTTAACAATTTTTCCAGTTCCTCCGATGTCTTTCTGATCTCATCCGGCTCCATCTTCTCATTCCCCGTCCGCGGCTTACCGTCCGCCCTTTGCATCGTCCGAGACGCTTCCATTCGTCTTCGTCTTTTTGAAAATGAACCACTTGCTGAAGATATAGTTTAACACCAGGGAGACGGCCGATACCACGAGCTTCGCGAGAAACTCGTTTAAGCGCAGTCCGTCCACCATAACGATCATGGCCGCCATCGTAAATACCCCCGTCGCCAGTCTGGCCGCCACAAATCCGGAAAATTCCCGCCACAAAAGCCCGGGCCGCATCCCAAAGCTGCGGAACACGAAGAGCTTATTGGTGACAAACGCGAACACGACCGCCGCCGCCCAGCTGAGCGCCGTAGAAACCCGGTAATCCGTTCCCATCCGCCACAATACCGTATAGGTAACCCAATCAACCGCAGTAGTCAACACTCCAAAAATAATATAGGTTACCGATTCGCGGTTAATCAATTTCCCACGGAGTCTTCCCAACAATGCCATCACCTCATTAAAACCCGGTATTCACCAATTATAATACAAAGGAAACTACGGGACAAGCAGAATTTAAGAAAATCCCGCAGGTGCCGCGCCAAACCATTCGGCAGGCGCGATCCCGCGGGATCTGATAACCGATCGGATTCGTTCTTACGGCCGGTCCGGCCTTTCTGCTACGGCATCGCCTTCAGAAGCTTATCCACGCTCACCAGCTTGACGCACAGCGAGAACAGCTTCATTGCCTCCCTCAGGTCGTCAAGCGGCGGATAGGACGGCGCGATACGGATGTTGGAGTCGTGAGGATCCTTCCCGTAGGGGTAGGTAGCCCCGGCGCCGGTCATCACAAGGCCTGCCTTCTTGCAGCGGGCTACGATATCCTTCGCGCAGCCTTCCATGGAATCAAAGGAAATGAAATAGCCGCCCCTGGGCTTGGTCCAGGTTCCGATGCCGAGACCGCCGAGCTCCCGCTCCAGGATCTCCTCCACCGCCTCGAACTTGGGCCGCATGATATCGGCGTGCTTTCTCATATGCTCCACCATGCCGTGGATGTCCTTAAAATACCGCACATGGCGCAGCTGGTTCACCTTGTCATGGCCGATGGTCTGGTATTTCAGCTGCTTCTTGATATCCACCAGGTTATTCTCCGACGCCGCCAGGGCCGCGATCCCGGAGCCCGGGAAGCTGATCTTGGAGGTGGAGGCGAACTTGATGGCCAGATCCGGATTGCCTGCCCTCTTGCACTCCGCCAGGATCTCCAGCAGATGGTCCTGGCCCATGTCGTAGAGATGATGGACCGTGTAGGCGTTGTCCCAGTAGATCCTGAAATCAGGCGCCGCCGGCTCCAGTCTCGCGAAACGGCGGACCGTGTCGTCGGAGTAGGAAATTCCGGTCGGATTGGAATACTTGGGCACGCACCAGATCCCCTTAATGGAGTCGTCGTTTGCCACAAGTTCCTCCACCATGTCCATATCCGGTCCGTTCTCATCCATCGGCACATTGATCATCTCGATCCCGAAATATTCAGTCATCGCGAAATGACGGTCATAGCCGGGCACCGGGCAGAGGAATTTCACCTTGTCCAGCCTGCACCAGGGCGTGTTGCCCATGACGCCGTGGGTCATGGAGCGGGACATGGTGTCGAACATGACATTTAAGCTGGAGTTTCCGTAGATGATGATCTGCTCCGGACGCACCTCCATCATGTCGGCCAGAAGCTCCTTGGCCTCGCTGATGCCGTCCAGCACGCCGTAATTGCGGCAGTCGGTTCCGTCGTCGCAGGTCAGGTCCGAATCGCTTCCCAGCACGTCCATCATGCCCATGGACAGATCCAGCTGGTCGATGCTGGGCTTGCCCCTGGACATGTCCAGGCGCAAATCCTGGCTCTGGTACTCCCTGTACGCCGCCTTCAGCTCCGCGCGGAGCGCCACCAGTTCGTCTTTCGTCATTTCCGCATATGGCTTCATATGAAATCCTCCTTCTGTTTCAACATACTATATCGTAAATGGTTCCGGTTTGTCAACCTCCTGCCGGCCGGAGCCGCAGTTTCCGCGCGGCCGGCAGCTTCTGCAAGTCCCGGTTCTTCCTGCCGGACATCTCCCGTTCGCTCTCCGCAGGTCTGCTTCCTCACACTCACCCATCTCACTCTTCCAGCAGTTCCCGCACGATCTGGTTCACCTTGGCCGGATCCGCCTTGCCCTTCATCGCCCGCATGGTCTGGCCCACCAGAAAGCCCATGGCCTTCTGCTTGCCGTTCCTATAATCCTCCACCGACTGGGGATTGGCCGCGATGACCGCCTCAACAGCCTGCCGCAGCGCGCCCTCGTCGCTGACCATCGCAAGACCCTCCTCGGCTACATATTTTTCCGGATCCGTGTCGTTGGCGAAGATCTCCTCGAACACCGTCTTCGCCACAGTCCGGTTGATCGTGTTTTTCTCCACCAGACCGATCAGTTTCGCCAGGTTCTCCGGGGAAAATGACAGATCCTCCGGATCCTGCTCCTTCTCCTTGAGGAGCCGCATGGCCTCCACCATCAGCCAGTTGGACACCTCCTTCGGCCTGCCGCAGAGCGCTACCGTCGCCTCGAAGATATCCGCCAGATGCTTGGAGCCCGTCAGGATCTCCGCGTCGTAGCGCGGAAGCTGGAATTCCTCCTGATAGCGGGCCAGCTTCTCCGTGCGAAGCTCCGGCTGCCGGCCGCGGACCGCCTGAAGCCATTCGTCGCTGATCACCACCGGCGTCAGATCCGGATCCGGGAAGTACCGGTAATCCTGGGCGTCCTCCTTGGAACGCATCGCGTGGGAGGATTCCTTATTGTCGTCCCAGCGCCTCGTCTCCTGGATCACCTTTTTGCCCTCCTCCAGAAGCTCGATCTGGCGCTTCCGCTCCCCCTCGATGGCCCTGGCGATGGCCTTAAAGGAATTCAGGTTCTTCATCTCGGTCCTGGTGCCGAACTGCGCCGTCCCCGCCTCGCGGACGGAAAGGTTCACGTCGGCGCGCATGGAGCCTTCCTGCAGCTTACAGTCGGACGCGCCCAGATACTGGATGATCAGCCGCAGCTTTTCCAGATAGGCGATGACCTCGTCCGCGCTGCGCATGTCCGGCTCCGACACGATCTCGATGAGCGGCACGCCGCTGCGGTTGTAGTCCACCAGGGAGCAGTCCTCCCACTCGTCGTGAATGAGCTTTCCGGCGTCTTCCTCCATATGGATCTCGTGGATACCGATCTTCTTCGTTCCCGCCGCCGTCTCGATCTCCACCCAGCCGTCGTGGCAGATCGGCAGGTACAGCTGGGAGATCTGGTAGTTCTGCGGGTTATCCGGGTAGAAATAATTCTTCCGATCGAATTTGCAGTACTGGTTAATGCCGCAGTTGGTGGCCAGCCCTACGGCCAGCGCGTACTCCACCACCTGCTTATTGAGAACCGGGAGCGACCCCGGCATGCCGGTGCAGACCGGGCATGTGTGGGTATTCGGCGCGCCGCCGAACGCGGTGGAACAGCCGCAGAAGATCTTCGTCTTCGTCGCCAGCTCCACATGGACTTCCAGACCGATCACAGTCTCGTACTGCTTCGTCATGTCAACGCGCCTCCTTTCCGGTGCTTTCCGCGGTGCTGCCCGCAATATCTCCCGGTACTCCATACGCCTGCGCATTCCTGGCAATCTCCGGACTCTCATAGGTCCGGCTCCGCTCAAACGCGTAGCCCGCGCGGATGATATTCTTCTCCTTAAAGCAGTCCCCGATCAGCTGCAGGCCGATGGGCAGCCCCTTCGAATCCTTTCCGCAGGGCACCGTCATTCCCGGCAGCCCCGCCAGGTTCACGGAGATCGTGTAAATGTCGCCCAGATACATTTTCAGCGGATCGCTTAACGATTCGCCCAGCTTCGGCGCCGTCGACGGAGACGCCGGTCCCAGGATCACGTCGTATTTCTCAAACGCCCTGTCGAACGCCTTCTTGATCAGCGCCTTCGTCCGCAGCGCCTTCAGATAGTACGCGTCGTAATAGCCGGAGCTTAAGACGAAGGAACCCAGCATGATGCGCCGCTTCACCTCCGGCCCGAAGCCCTCGGAACGGCTGCGCTTGTACATGTTGTGAAGGCCCTCATAGTCCTTCGCGCGCAGGCCGTATTTGACGCCGTCGAACCGGGAGAGGTTGGAGCTGGCCTCGGCTGAAGCGATCACGTAGTAGGCCGGGATCGCGTACTCCACAAGACTTAGATCAAACTCCTCCACAACGGCTCCTCTCTCCTCCAGAACCTTCGCCGCCGCAAGGACCGCCGCTTTCACCTCGCCGTCCAGGCCCTCGCCCAGATAGTCGCGGGGGATCCCGATCCGCAAGCCTTTCACATCGTCCTTCAGCGCGGATGTAAAATCGCAGTCGTCCCGCGGGAACGACGTGCTGTCTTTCCGGTCATAGGAAGCGATCGCCTCCAGAACCGCCGCGCAGTCCGTCACGTCCTTCGCGATCGGCCCGATCTGATCCAAAGACGAGCCGTAGGCGATCAGCCCGTACCGGGACACGGTCCCGTAAGTGGGCTTGATCCCCGTCACTCCGCAGAAGGAACTGGGCTGGCGGATCGATCCGCCGGTGTCCGACCCCAGCGCATAGAAGCACTCGTTCGCGGCCACCGCAGCGCAGGAGCCGCCGGAGGAACCTCCGGGCACATGCTCCGGGTTCCACGGATTTCTGGTCACGCCGAAGGCCGACGTCTCCGTCGTGCTTCCCATGGCGAATTCATCCATATTCGTCTTGCCCAGGATCACCGCGCCGGCCTTTTCCAGATTCCGCACCGCCTCCGCCGTGTAGGTGGGGACGAAATTGTAAAGGATCTTCGAGCTGCAGGTGGTCAGCATCCCCTCGGTACACATGTTGTCCTTGATCGCCACCGGCACGCCTGCCAGCGGCCCGGTCAGCTCGCCCGCGTCGATCCGCTTCTGGACCTCCTCCGCCTGCCTGAGGGCACCCGCTTCATCCACGGTCACATAGGCATGGACCACAGGCTCCGCCGCCCGGATCTGCCCGAGGACCGCCCGCGCCGCCTCCATGACGCCCACTTCCCGGCTCTTTATCTTGCCGCCCAGCTGGACGGCCGTCATTTCCAATATATCACTCACGTTCCGATCTCCTTTCCGCGCCGGCCGTTTCCTTCATCTCTGACCGCTCTCTTTATCTCCGGCGCCTTCCCTGCCGTCTTTTCTCACTCTACCGTCTTCGGAACCTTAAACGACCCGTCCTTCTGCTCCGGCGCGTTCTTTAAGATCTTCTCCCTCTCGTCGCCGTTGGTCACCACGTCCTCGCGGAACACATTGTTCATCGCGAACACATGGGACATAGGCTCCACCCCGCTGGTATCCAGCTCGTTCAGCATGTCGATATAGTCCAGCATACGGCCCATATCCTTCTTCGCTTCTTCCTTCTCCGCGTCCGTCAGCTCCAGCTTCGCCAGAATACCCACATATTCGATCGTTTCATCGCTGATCACATTTGCCATAGTACAGCCCCTCCTTCTATCGCCGCGCTTCCAATTTGCCCTTTTCCTTCAATCCTGTTCCTCGTACCACAGGTTTATCCGTTATCAGATTCCGGCCTCTCACCGCCGCTTCTCCTACGGTTCCAGCCTCGTCACGTCCCGCGGGAACAGCGACGTCTCCCTCACATTCTGCTCGCCCAGAAGCCGCATGGTCAGCCGCTCCAGACCGATCCCCAGCCCGCCGTGGGGCGGCATTCCGTATTTGAAGATCATCAGATAGGACTCAATATCCGCCGGATCCATGCCTCGCTTTTCCATCTTCTTAAGGATCTCCTGATAATTATGGATCCTCTGGCCGCCGGTAGTCACCTCAAGCCCCCGAAACAGCAGGTCGAAGCTCAGCGTGAAACGGGCGTCCTCCGGGTCGTCCATCGCGTAGAACGGCCGCTTCTTCGACGGATAATGAGTCACGAACACGAAATCGCTTCCGTACTCTTCCTCGAAATACCGCCCGATCAGCAGCTCCTCCTCCGGCTCCAGGTCGAAGGGATTGCGGATCTTCCGGTTGTATTTCTCCGCCACCAGTTCCTTCGCCCTGTCAAAGCGGACCGCCGGGATCCGGCTTACATCCGGCAGCTTCACCTCCAGCATCTCCAGTTCCTTCCGGTAATCCTTCGCCAGAAGCTCCATCGTATACTGTAAAAAGCCGGTCTCCATGGCCATGATCTCCTCGAAGCCGTCGATATAGCCCATCTCGAAATCCAGACTCACGTATTCGTTCAGATGCCTCGTCGTGTTGTGCTTCTCCGCCCGGAACACCGGCGCCACCTCGAAGACCCGGTCATAGACGCCCACCATGGTCTGCTTATAGAACTGGGGACTCTGGCCCATCTCCGCCTTTTTATTGAAATAATCCAGCTTGAACACATTGGAACCGCCCTCGGCGCCCCGGGACACGATCTTCGGCGTATGCACCTCGGTAAAGCCCTGGCTCATCAGGAAATCACGAAAGCCCCTGACGATCCCTTCCTGGATCTTGAACTTGGCCCGCTCCCGGACATTTCTGAGGGAAATGGGTCTCATCGCCAGTTTGGCTTCCAGAGAGGTGTGCATTTTAAATTTATTGATGGCCAGCGGCAGGATCTCATCCGGCTCCGAGAGAACTTCTATGCCGCAAAGACGCAGTTCATAACCATACGGCGCACGCGCTTCGGCGGCTACCCTGCCGGTAACTTCCACCGCGGATTCTTCTTTCAGGTTCTTCAGATCGGAAATCTGAAGGGGAACGGCTGCCGTGCCCGCCCCGCGATCCGCTTCCTGATCCGGATGATCCTCATAGACGCACTGCACCAGGCCCTCCGATTTCCGGAGGATCACAAACACCACCTCGCCCATATCGCGGACATTGTGGACGGCACCCCGCATCCTGACGGTCCGTCCGATGTAATCCCCGGTCAGAAGCTGGCTGACCGTAATGTCTTCCTTCTGCTGCACGCCGTTTATAAATTCCATGATGATGTCCTCCCTTTTCCCAAAAGAAAACCGTCCCGGAATACTTTCATATTCCGGGACGGGATGTGTTCATTCCTGTGAATCCCGCGGTACCACCCGCATTGAAACGCCGTCCGCCCGCGGCGGCCGCATACGTCTCCTCTCGTACGCACGTAACGTGTGCCGACGGATATGCCTACTGCGGTTTCAGCATACCGGCTCCGGAGCGTTCCCTTCGCCGCTTCCCCCATGACCGCGCTCTCAGTCGGTGACGCCGTCTTCCTGTCGGGTTCCCTGGCAAGAGTCTCCTTCCCTGCCGCTGCATTTTCAAAAATAATGAAATTATAATAGCACACGAACGGCCCGTTTTCAATGAAAAAAATCCACAAAATTGCGGGGCTTCCCGCAATAAATTCCGGCAG
>CANQGA010000044.1 GCA_947600145.1 uncultured Lachnospiraceae bacterium
AAGCGGGCCGTGAAGAGGGGCGCAGCCGTCATTTGGTCGAGTTGGTTTGCAGGAAGCTCCGTCATGGCCGGTCCCCGGAAGAGATCGCGGATGCGTTGGAAGAGGAGCCAGACGTGATCCGGAAGATCTGTGAAGCGGCGGAGGAATTTGCGCCGGAGTATCCGGAGGAGAAGGTCTGGGAGAGGCTTTGACTGTATGATGACAGATGGCCGGGCGGGACTGTTGAGAGCCGGGCCGGGCGATTTATGAAGTGCGGCAGGAAGGAATGGGAGAACGAAATACAGGCGGATAAGCCGGACAAAGAAAGCGCGGGGAACGATGTCTCCCGCGCTTTTAAGACGATTTGTTCGACTCCTTTATTTGCCGGCAGCGTGTGCGCTGCCGGCGTCCGCGGAGATTCCGGCTGCCGCCAGCAGCTGGTGCAGGCGCTGGATCTCTGAGGCCATTTGCCTGTTCTCTGAGGCCATTTGCCGGTTTTCTAAAGCCATTTGTTGGTTTTCTGAGGCCATTTGCTGCTTCTCCATGGCCAGATTTTCTATGACCTGAGCTTGCTTCGACAGCTCCTTCCGCAGCTTCTTCTTCTCCTGGCTGCTCTGGTACTTCGCGGCTTCTACGTCCATCTCATATAATCTTTCTGAGAACACTCCGAGCACATCCGTGACATCTTTCCGGTATTCGGACAGGTCGTGGTACATCTCCCCGAATATCGGGTCAAAGCGGCTGATCTCCCAGATCCGTTTCAGATCGTCGAATGCCAGGAATCCCAGCCACGCCTCGAGTTCTGTTTCAATAGCTTTATTATGAAGCTTTTTTCGGAATACGTCGAGTGGCACGAAAATATATAGTTTTGTATTTTTATCACTCTGCGGGACGATTTTATACTTCATCGAAATAATAAAAACATCTTGCACTGTATTCCAAGATATGCTATAGTTGAATCACAGAGGGAAAGCCAGAGACACACGGCCTACCCCCAAAGTTTGGTCTTAAGCCCTTAACGGGCCGCCGTCACTATTGCAGGTAGTGGCGGCTATTTCTTTCCCCTGAAGATCTGATAACAAAGACCTATCAGGGCTACAATGAATATACCAATCTGAACTAACTCAGAATATGTAATCATTGGCACGCCCCCCTTTCTTTCGTCTGGAGGGTTAGCCCCTCCGAAAAAATGGAGGGTAGGCCGCCTGTATGCGCTCTGGTTTCCCATACATCAAATTATAGCAGATTTCAGGCGATGCCACAATATGAAAGTGCGGCAGGAAGGAATGGGAGAACGAAATACAGCGGATAGGCCGGCTGGACAAAGAAAGCGCGGGGAACGATGTCTCCTGCGCTTTTAAGACGATTTATACGACTCCTTTATTTGCCGGCCGCGTGTGCGCTGCCGGCGTCCGCGGAGATTCCGGCTGCTGCCAGAAGCTGGTGCAGGCGCTGGATCTCTGAGGCCATTTGCTGGTTTTCTGAGACCATTTGCTGCTTCTCCATGGCCAGATTTTCTATGACCTGAGCCTGTTGGGAGAGTTCTTTCTCCTGTTGTGAGAGCGCTCTTTTTTGTTGCGACAGCTCCTTCCGCAGCTTCTTCTTCTCCTGGCTGCTCTGGTACTTTGCGGCTTCTACGTCCATCTCGTATAATCTTTCTGAGAACACTCCGAGCACCTCCGTGATATCTTTCCGGTATTCGGACAGGTCGTGGTACATCTCCCCAAATATCGGGTCAAAGCGGCTGATCTCCCAGATCCGTTTCAGATCGTCGAATGCCAGGAATCCCAGCCACGCCTCGAGTTCTGTTTCAATAGCTTTATTATGAAGCTTTTTTCGGAATACGTCAAGTGGCACGAAAATATATTCCTGCAGCAGCGACAGGTTCAGACCGGTGTCGAAGGTCTGCTTTCCGCGGTGGATATAGGCGTCCGGGTGGCGGTGGAACTCCGCGGTGCTTTTCTGCATGATCACGATCGTGTATACGTTCTGCATGTCCCGGTAGCGGGCAGCGGCCCGCCGTCCGCTGCTTTTAAGCGACGCGTACTGCCGGAGGACCAGGTCGCTGGAGTAGCTGGCGGCCCGTTCTCCGGGGAAATCATACGGTTTGCGCTGGATCTCCGTGTCTGCGTAGGAATGGTCGTCCAGCTCCGCCACGATGTCCATGATGACGTAGGGGCTCCTTGCCGTGATCCGCGTGCCCTCATTCGGCAGGATGTTCCTGACGCGGACGGGGCGGTTCAGCAGGCCGGACAGAAACCGTGACAGGCGGTCCCGGTGCGTCGCCGGGTTGAAGACGAATTTGAAGAAAGGGTCGTAGCAGACCGCGGGGCCTCTCGCGCCGCTGCAGATGTCCAGGAACTGTTCCTGCCGCCGGGGAGTCAGTTTGCAGAATTGTTCCTGCAGGCCCGGCGAGCGGCGGATCAGCGTCAGGATATCCTCCCGCGGGACGCGCGGCCCCATGGCCTCATACCACGGGGCGCGTGAGCTCCCTTCGGTATCTTTCCCGGCAGCCGCCGGTGCGTTTGTGCTGACGTTTCCGCCAGCATTTTCATTTCGTTTGCGCATAAATTCCTCCTTCTTTTTTCGGATGCCGCGGCCGAAGAGCGGATGTGCCGGAGCGGAGCGTTGCCTGCGTTGAGCCCATACCGGCGGATTTGTCCGGCGGACGCAGGCCGGATATCCGGCGCGTCCAGCGGGAACGGGATCACAAATAAGCGCCCGGCCGCGTAAGTACAGCTGTGTAAAATGGAATCTACCGGGGAACCCCCGAACAGATGCCAGACTCGGACAGGACAGAGACATCCTGTCGACATATCCAGTGTATCACGGAAGGGGAATTTTGGCAAGCGGAAGCGGAAATAAATAGTTTTGTGAGAAAAACCGTAATTTTCTCCGGCTATAATAGAAATAGAGGGTGTGCGCCCGCGCGGAAGCGCGGCGTTCTGCCTGTGAAGGAGATGCGTAAGAGAATGGAAGAGAAACGTTTGTATTCACCGAATCTGGTCTGTGTCTGCGTTCAGGGAAGGGAGCGGCAGGACTATTATGGTGAGATATGGCATCAATACAGCGGCGAGCCGGTGGAGTTCTCCGGCGTTGCCGGGATGGTCGAGCAGATGGAGAGGTTCTACGACCAGTGGGATTATCCGCAGAAATCCACTTACACGCGGCATTTTCAGAACAGGATGACGCCGGCCCGGCGAGCGGCGAAGCCGGATCCGGGCCAAAAGGATATGGAGACGCTGTGGCACAAGCGCGGCGCGCTGGGGACGTTCGTCGTGCATGTGCAGTACCGGCAGAATTCTACCTGGCAGGGCAGGGTGATCTGGGTCGAGCGGCAGAGGCAGATGGATTTTTCCAGCGAGCTTGATCTTTTGAAGATCATGGACGACGCGCTGAAGGAGGGACTGGACAAGTGAGCAGAGAGACAAAACGCCGCGTGTGGTCGGCTGTGATCGTGATCTGCGCAGTGGCGATCCTCTGGAATGGATATTCGGTGTATAAGACATTCCGCGGGTACCGGCATGGCGACGATGATCTGCAGAAGATCTATCAGATGATGGAAAATGTGTCTGCCGCCGGCGGGGCCGGAACGGCGGGCGGAAGCGGTTCAGGAAGCGCGGGAGCGGCGGACGGCGGCGCGGGAAGTTCGGACAGCGTGGACGGAAGCGGCGCGCTGTCGGAGGCCGACGCGGCCCGTCTGGCCGGGTATCAGCTGCTGCATGAGACCAACAGCGATGTGATCGGCTGGGTCCGGATCGAGGACACGAATGTGGATTATCCGGTGATGCAGACGGTGGAGGAACCGGATTTCTATCTGCACCGGGGATTTGACAAGGAGTATTCCTCCTACGGCATGATCTACATGGACGCGCGCTGCAGCCTGGATAAAGAATGCCCCAACTATGTTCTTTACGGCCATCACATGCGCAACGGTTCCATGTTTGCCCAGCTGGACGAATATAAGTCCGAGGAATTTTTCCGGGCGCACCCGGTGGTCCATTTTGATACGCTTACAGAGCTGCGTTCCTACGAGATCGTAGGCGTGGTGCGGATTCCCGCGGCCAGTATAGACAATGAATTTCTGACCATGATGGGAGCCCGCACGGAAGACACCTACTCCGCCCTGATCGATTATGTCAGGGAGAACGGTTATTATGATACCGGCATCACGCCGCAGTGGCCGGAACAGCTGGTCACGCTGACCACCTGCGAATACACGGTCCAGGATGGGCGCCTGCTTGTCCTGGCGCGGCGGATCCCGGCGCCGGCGGCCTCGTAGGCTGCCGCGTCCGCAGAACGGAGGCAGATTCCGAAATAACAGCGGCAGCCGCGCGGATTTATTTCCGTACGGCTGCCGCTTCGTAGTTCCCGTCTTAAAAATTCGTTCCGGTCATGACCTTTCCCGCAAGGACTTCTTCGTAGTCTTTCAGGTTCCGGGCCAGCAGCTCGGGCGTGTTCAGCCCGTAAGGACAGCGGCTGGCGCACTGGTTGCAGTGGAGGCAGTCCTTGATCTTCATCATTTTCTCCTGCCCGGCGGGGGACAGATGTCCGGCCGAGGGAGAGCGGCGCAGGAGCAGCGACATGCGGGCGCAGTTATTGATCTCGATGCCGGCGGGGCAGGGCATGCAGTAACCGCAGCCGCGGCAGAAGCCGCCGGCCAGCTGCTTCCGGTCCTCGTCAATGACGGCCCGGTATTTGTCCGACATGACGGGCGGATCGTTGATATAGCTTAAGAATTCGTCCAGTTCCGATTCGCGCTGGACGCCCCAGATGGGCAGTACATTGTCGTACTGGGCCAGATAGGCGTAAGCGGCGGCGGAATTGGTGATCAGGCCGCCGGAGAGCGCCTTCATGGCGATGAAGCCCATGTCATGGGCGCGGCAGCCCTCGACGATGGCGATGTCCTTGTCGGTGGCCAGGTAGCTGAAGGGGAACTGCAGCGTGGCGTAGAGCCCGCTCTCGATGGCTTCCTCCGCCACGGAAAGGCGGTGGTTGGTCAGGCCGATGAAGCGGATCTTGCCCTGCTCGCGCGCCTTCAGAGCGGCTTCGTAGAGGCCGTCCTCGCCGCCGGGTCTGGGGCAGAAGGACGGATTATGGAACTGGTAGACGTCGATGTAATCGGTCTTGAGCGTCCGCAGGCTGGTCTCCAGATCCGACCAGAACCGGTCCGCGGTCGCTGCGGTGGTTTTGG
This sequence comes from uncultured Lachnospiraceae bacterium, assembly GCA_947600145.1. Classification (GTDB taxonomy): domain Bacteria; phylum Bacillota; class Clostridia; order Lachnospirales; family Lachnospiraceae; genus UBA3402. The sequence continues at coordinate 5,174 of CANQGA010000044.1, forward strand.
TGGCGATGAAGATATGGCTGCGCGTGCCGCCGCCGAAGGCGATGCCCAGCTTCTCTTCGCTGTCCGAGTAGGCGCGGGCAGTGTCAAAATAGGTGATTCCGTGGTCGTAGGCCTTGCGCAGCAGATAAGCGGCGTCTTCTTTGGAGACGCGCTGGATCGGGAGCGCGCCGAAGCCGTTCTTGTTGACGGTGATTCCGGTCTTGCCGAGCGTGACAGTATTCATGGGGGACCTTCTTTCTTCAGATAAAGTGCGACAAAATGTTTCCGCTTCCAGTATACTATATCCTGCGGCCGGTGTCTATGGTTTACAACAGACGCGCGGCCGCATTTTGAAATTGATTTTTCGCCGTTTTCGTAGTAAACTTGAGTTTACGGAGGTACAAAGCCATGAAATTTACGGAGATGCCATATTCCCGTCCGGATATGGCCGGGATGAAGCAGGGGTATGAGGCGCTGACGGAGCGCCTGAAGGGAGCAAAGACCTATACGGAGGCGCGTGACGCGTTTCTGCAGAAGGAGGTCCTGGAGTCCGGGATCTCCACGCAGGAGAGCCTTGCGTCCGTGCGCCATTCCATCGATACCAGGGACGAGTTCTACGACGGCGAGGCCAGATTCTGGAACGCGGCCATGCCGGAGCTGGAGGTCGATATACAGGAATGGACGAAGGCGCTGCTCGCCAGTCCGTTCCGGGCGGAGTTTGAGAAGGAGTTCGGCAGCCGGATGTTTCTGAGGGAGGAGATGGCCCTTAAGACATTTTCACCGGAGATCATTCCGGACATGCAGCAGGAAAATGATCTGGTGAGGGAGTATGAGAAGCTTCTGGCGTCGGCGCAGATCCCCTTCGAGGGCGGCGTCTACACGCTGTCCCAGCTGGCGCCGTTTAAGACGTTGTCGGATGATGAGAGACGTCTTGCGGCGTGGAAGGCGGAAGGAAAATGGTACAGGGAGCACCAGGACCGGCTGGACGACATCTATGACCGTCTGGTCCATCTGCGGGACGGCATGGGGAAGAAGCTGGGCTATGAGGGCTATACGACGCTTGGCTACTACCGCATGGGCCGCGACTGCTATACGAAGGATGATGTGGAGAAATTCCGCGACGCGGTGCGGCGCTATGTAGTCCCGGTGGCGGCGTCCATTTATGAGGCTCAGGCGAAGCGGCTGGGCAAGGAGTATCCCATGAATTACGCCGACAACGCCCTTCAGTTCCGTTCCGGAAATCCGCGTCCGCAGGGCACGCCGGATGAGATCCTGGCCCAGGGACTCAGGTTCTACGATGCGTTGTCGCCGGAGACCGGACGGTTCTTCCATATGATGGTGGACAACGGCCTTCTGGACGTGCTGAGCACCGAAGGCAAGCGGAGCGGCGGTTACTGCACCAATTTCCAGGAATACGGCGTGCCGTTCATTTTCGCCAATTTCAACGGAACCCAGCACGACGTGGAGGTGGTGACCCACGAGGCTGGCCACGCGTTCGCGTATTATGTCAACCGCGACCGGGTGCCCGCGTCTTCCATCTGGCCCAGCATGGAGGCCTGCGAGGTCCATTCCATGTCCATGGAGTTCATGTCCTGGCCGTGGGCGGAGGGCTTTTTCGGCGCGGATACCCGCAAGTTCTATTACAGCCACCTGACGGGAGCGCTGACATTTATCCCTTACGGCACGCTGGTGGATCATTTCCAGCATGCGGTCTATGAGAAGCCGGACATGACGCCGGCTGAGCGCCACGCGGTCTGGAAGGAGCTGTCCGGCGTCTATATGCCGTGGGCGAAGCTGGACGGCGGGATCCCGTTCTACGGCGACGGCGAGGCGTGGCAGCGGCAGCACCATATCTATTCGAGCCCCTTCTATTATATCGATTACTGCCTGGCGCAGACGGTGTCGCTGCAGTTCTGGGCGCTGATCCGGAAAGACCGGAAGCTGGCCTGGGAGCGCTACATGGCGTACACGAAGCAGGGCGGCAGCAGGGTGTTCACGGAGCTTCTGGCGGAGGCCGGCCTGGCCAGCCCCTTCGGGGCGGACTGCCTGCGCGATGTGTGCGGGGAGGCGCAGAAGTGGCTGGAGGAGTATGATCTGGGGGATGTGCGCTGAGACCGCGGGATCACGAAACGATGCTTTTCGCCGCCGGCACAGGGCAAAAACGCTTGACAATCATTTTTGCACCCTTTATAATGTTATTTTAGTGAAGTGGAGAAGTTTTGTCTTTTGGTAATTTATGGCATAAAATGTCGGATTTTGTCCGATTTGGAAAAAGCGGCCGCCGAAAGGCAGCCTCCGATAAGACAAGCTGAAAATGGCAGGAAACGATGGTTTTCCATCGTCTCCTGCCATCTTGATCATGACGCATCCAAAGGTTACAGAACCCCAAACAGCCACAGAGAAAACAGCGCCAGGGCGATCAGGATGAGGATGCTGGGCAGAAGCAGAACCACGTAAGCCGTCAATATCATGACCAGCCGTTCACGAAAAGTAACGTGTTCTTCCTCCATCATCCTGGCAAATTTCTGATCTTCCTCTTTGCTGGATTTCTTAAGCCTTTTCCGGATCATTCGCCATTTTGCTCCTTTGAGGTTTCATTGCTGTTCTTTGTTTTATCGGACTTGTTCGTCATTTTGGGCAATTCAAAGAGGTAATTTCCATTTTCATCCTGTTTGCGTTCCGGGAAATGACAGGCCAGGAAATGCCCCGGTTCAACTTCCCGAAGCTCGGGCGGGATACGTTTGCACTTTTCGCAGGCCATAAAGCAACGGGTATGGAATTTGCAGCCATCGGGGGGCTTGACCGGCGAAGGAATGTTGCCTTCCAGAAGGATCCGCTCCTTTTTCAGGCTCTCGATATCCGTGGTCGGAATGGAACTCAGCAGCGCCACGGTATAAGGATGGCGGGGATCCCGGAAAATCGTCTCTGTATCCGCCAGTTCCACCACGTTTCCCAGATACATGACGCATATGCGGTCGGAAATATACCTCACCACGCTCAAGTCATGGGAAATGAACATATAGGTGAGATTTTCCTTCTCCTTTAATTCCTGGAGAAGATTGATGATCTGGGATTGGATGGACACGTCCAGTGCGGAAACGCATTCGTCACAGACCACGAACTTGGGCTGCACGGCCAGTGCCCTGGCAATAGCCACGCGCTGACGCTGTCCGCCTGAAAACTGATGCGGATAACGATTGACCATGTAATCCTGCAGACCGCATTTTTCCATTGTGTCAATAACGTGCTTTTCCATGGCTTCCGAACCGTGTTTATAGAACTTGTGGGTCAAAAGCCCTTCCTCGATGATCTGCCCGATGGTGAAACGGGGGTTCAGAGAAGAATAGGGATCCTGAAAAATGATCTGCAAATCTTTTCTGAGCAGACGCATCTCATCATATTGCAGGCGCGCAAGGTCAATGCCGTCATCCCGCATATCCTCATATTTGTTAAAATCAGGTTCAGATTCGTATTGTCTGCGGAGTTCTTCCAGTTTCCCGTATATTTCCTGAAGCTTTTTATCATAGCCGGCAATTTCACGGGACGCTTCTTCCAGACGGCTTTTCAATTTTGCGTTCCTGTCTCCGGGCGTCTCGGAATTGTCCAGATCAAACTGTAAATCCCGGGCCCGATTAAGCACTTTATTGCGTCTGATATTTATGTTGTACGTTTCCAGAAGCAGATTACGGCCTTTATCATCCGGATCGTACACAAAAAAGCCTCCTATGATTTTCACAATGTTGTTCAGGCAGATCTTTTCTTCGCACAGGGCCAGGTTTCGATTCTGAAGCAGGTAAAAATCCGCGTTTTCTTCTCCGGTCTCCTCTACCTTTCTGCTCAGTTCTTCCGCTTTTTCCACAGCCTTTTTGTATTTTGTCTTATATTTATCCAGATTACGCAGCGTGTCCTCGAAATATTTTGGAGTCAGTTCCGCCAGGGAGGCTCCGTAATACATGGTATTGCCCGCAGTCTGAGGGTAAAGCTGCAGCAGGGTACGTCCCAGGGTGGATTTGCCGCATCCGCTTTCCCCTACGACGCCGATGGTTTCGCCTTCATAAATATCCAGGGAAATATCTTCGTTGGCCCGCACGTATAATTGATTCTTTTGGAAAATGGAGGTTTTGGCTACGGGAAAATATTTTTTCAAATCAGTTATTGACAGTAATTTCTTTGTGCTTTTCACTGCACCTCACCTCCTTTTCCGGATAAAAACACCGAACCATCTGGTTTTCTTCCACCTGGACAAGCAGCGGTTCCTGTTCCACGCATTTCCGGGTGCAATACTTGCATCGTGGAGCAAATTTGCACCCTGCGGGAAGATCCAGGGGATGCGGAACCACGCCCGGAATGGGCTCAATTTTTTGATCCATGGCATTCATCCGCGGAATGGACCTCATCAATCCTTCCGTATAGGGATGACTCTTTTTGCTATCGGAAAAGATGACCCTTGCCGGAGCTTTCTCTACCACCTGACCGCAATACATAACCGCCACATCGTCGGCCATTTCATTGATCACACCAAGATCATGGGTGATAAAGATAATGCTGGTACCCTTTTCCTTCTGTAATTCATTCATCAGATGCAGAATCTGTGCCTGAATGGTTACGTCCAGAGCCGTGGTGGGCTCGTCGGCAATCAGGATTTTGGGACGGCAGGCCAGAGCCATGGCAATCATGACACGCTGCCGCATACCTCCGGAAAGCTGGTGAGGATATTGCTTGATGACCACCTCGGGATTGGGAAGCTGCACGTCCGCCAGCAGGCGCAGGGCTTCCCTGTGAGCCTGCTTTTTATTCATTCCCTGATGAATCATGAAGGGTTCGCAAAGCTGTCTGTCCACCGTGAAAACGGGATTCAGACTGGTCATGGGCTCCTGAAAGATGACGGATATGGCATTTCCGCGGATATGATACATTTCATCCTGATTCAGCCTGGTCAGGTCTCTCCCTTCAAAAAGAATTTCTCCCGAATCAATATACCCGTTGGCATCCAGAAGCCGCAGAATGCTCATGGCGGAAACACTTTTTCCGGAACCCGATTCTCCGACAATCCCGATGGTTTTGCCGGCTTCCAGGGAATAAGAGACATCGTTTACGGCCTTAACGATTCCGTTCCTGGTTTTGAAGAAGGTTTTCAGATTCTTGACCTCCAACAGAAGGTTTGTTTTTTCATCCATCATTTTTCCACCTCCGCTTTCGGATCAAGTACGTCTCTCAGGGTATCGCCGATTACGTTGATACAGATTACCACGATAGACAGGAACAACGCCGGGAAGACCCATCTCCACCAATAAGACTGGATGACCTGTGCGTTGCGGGCGCCGTTCAGCATATTGCCCCAGGTAGGACGGGGAAGCTGTACGCCGAAGCCAAGATAGGACAGACTGGATTCGGTAAGCATGCATCCGGCGAAATCCAGCGTCAGAGTCACAAGTATCACCGATATGATATTGGGCAGGATATGCCTGAAGGCGATGCGCCCTTCTTTTACACCCATACTTCTTGCTGCGGTAACGAATTCTTTTTCCCGTTCCGCCAGTATCTGTCCCCGGACCATTTTGGCCAGGCCCGTCCAGCTTAACAATCCCAATATCACCATGATGATGAAGATTCTGGTATTTTCCTGAAGATTGGAAGCCTGCAGGATGACGGATAATACGAGGGCAAAGGGCAGGAAGGGAATGGAACCGCAGATCTCGGTAAATCGCATAAGCAGAAGATCCGCAGCACCGCCGAAATATCCGGACAGACAGCCGATGATAATTCCTATGATTGTGGATATGATAACCGCCACGGCGCCTACGGTCATGGTCATCTTGCCGCCGTTGATCAGACGGATAAAAATATCACGCCCCATGTCGTCCGTACCCATGAGATACCCTTTCAGGCCCCAGGCGTCTACGTATTTTCCGTTCTTATAAGCATAATTCTGGAACCCGCTGGCAATCACCTGATCCGCTGCGCCCTCTTCCATAAGAGCGGCAGGAACGTCGCACTGTCCGCGATAGCTCTGTCCCCAGGCGTAAACCCGTCCCTGCTGTGTCACAAGACTGAAATGGCGGGTGCCGGCGGATACCTGTTTGACCTTGTCCCCTTCCGGAATGACGGGGGCTGTCTCCTTCATGCCGGACACGATGACTTCACCGTCCTCCGTCACGAGGGCGATGGCGCTGCCGGTGGCCGCAATGTCCACGATCTTCCGTCCCGCAATGACATCCTGAAGGGTGGTGGTAACGGTTTTACCGGTTTCGTTTGTAACGACCATGGTGTCAAACTTGGTGGATTTGCCGGAGACAAAGAGGCCGTTCTCATCAATTCCGTAAAGACAGTCATTGGTAAACGCCAGTTTTACAAGTCTTCCTTCATTTTTCCCATACTTGATGATCGAAGAAAGATTGGTTGCGCTTAAGCCGTCGTTCCCCCAGGCGTAGATCGTGCCGTCTTTCATCAGGATCGCAGTGACCTGGTTGCCGCAAAGCAGCTGCTGTACCTGACTGGCGTCAATCGTACCGTTAATCAGTTCGTCCGGTTCCTTGCGGGAAGCGGCGATCATCGTTCCATCGTGTCCGTATTGTCCCACATCGAAAGCGCCCCAGCAATAGACGTGCCCGTCTTCGCTGATTGCCACGCAGTGATCGGAACCGGCGGCAACGTGTGTGATCTTGCTGTTCTTTACTTCTTCCGGAATATTCATCACGTTGAGTCTGGGATCGGCGGAAGTATTGGGATTAAATCCCCACATATATACGTTGCCGTCCGTGGAAAGGCCGATGGTAAAGGTGCCCCTTGAGGAAATGTCCACGACGCCGTCCTTCATGTCCGCAGGAATCTTTATGAAGCTTTGCGTGGGCGCCACATTGGTATGAAGCATTTCAGCTCCGGATTCCGTCAGATCAACCGGGCTGATGGCGGAGCCAATGAACACAAATGCGAACATGGAAAGCAATACCACTACGGCAATCGTTGCGACGGGAGTGCGGAAGAAGCGTTTGACGGCCTGCTTGCTCGGGCTGTCATAACGGTCGTCTTTCACTTCCTTGCTGGCTCCCATGAACATGCGCGCCAGCCAACCCCGGGGATCCTTCTTTTCGCTCATTTTTTCACCTCCCATCACTTGTTTACGCGGACTCTCGGATCCGCGAAGCCGTAAGCGATATCTATGACCAGATTTCCGATCAGGCCAATGGCAACATAGAACATCTGAAGCAGCAGCACCACTTCAAAATCCTTGTCATTCAGGGCATTGATATACAAACGTCCGACACCGTTGAGTCCAAAAATGTTCTCCAGTACGACAGAACCGGAAAAAATACCCAAAAACCACCCGATGACCAGTGTAATAATGGGAATCAGCGCATTCCGGAACGCGTGAGAATAAACCACCACCCGTTCCCGCAGGCCTTTCGCCCTTGCGGTACGGATGCAGTCCAGACTTAAAGCCTCCGTCATGGAAGCCCGGACATAACGGGTCATGCCGCCCAGGGAAGAAAAAGTCATGACGATCAGCGGCAGAAGCATGTAATACATTCTGTCCTTGAATTCTGCCCAACCGGTATAATTAGAGCCCGGCGTCTTCATCCCCGAAACAGGGAACCATTTCAGAATGATGGCAAAAAGCCAGATAAATATAATGGCGATGATGAAAGACGGAATACTGTAACCGATGATGGTGCCTATCTGAATCATCGTGTCCCGTTTGCTGCCCCGCTTGACGGCACAGAAGATACCCAGGGGGATGGTAATTCCCAGGCCAAGAATGGTTGCAAAAATATTGATGAAAATCGTATTCACCATCGGTGTTTTCAATACATCGATGACCGGCCGGTCGTAGGTGTAGCTGTAGCCAAAATTTCCCTGGAGAATTCCGTTATATCTTCCATTGATCTTCCCAAGGCCCAGCCAGCCCAGATAACGAACCAGAATGTTCTGATCCGTCCCCAGCTCCCGGCGAAGCTGCGTCAGCTTCTCTTCGTAAAGCATAGCCGCATTGGGATTTCCCTTATATGCCGTCTTGAAGTTTTCGGCTTCGGTTACGGCGCGGTCATAAGGGATCATGGTATATACAAGGAACATCAGAAGGGAAAGTATGGCCATGACGACCAACATATACCCCAGACGTTTGAGAACATATTTACCCATAGCCAGACTTCCTTTCCACGATTCTGTCAGTTTTCATTTGAAAAATGGGGCAGTCACTTGGGCTGCCCCATCCTTATGTCAGATTGGATTATGGTTGCTCCATCAATACCCGACGACGTTGGCATAGAGAATTGCATTTGCTGGTCCAAAGAAAGGACTGGTCTCAAAATTCTCTATGTTGGCGTTGTAAACGTCATAGTAATAGTTGGAGTACAGCGGGATGTCCGGCATGAGCTGATTCCAGCGCTCAATATAAGCTTCCCACCACTGATTGTATTCTTCTTCGGTCTTGGCATTATAAACCATGCCGAAGGAAAGGTAATTCATACCGAGTTTGCCGTCGGAAGCCGCCAGGGCGTCCTCATAGCTTAACTTCTCAGCGCTCATGTCATAAGCGAAGTCCTTATCATAAGGATCAACCAGCTTATTGACCGAGTAGTCTGCATAAGTCACATCGCTCATCCAGTTATAGGCATAATCATAAACAGCGGAGTTCCAGCCGGTGGCCAGATTATACATGCCATAGGTAGGTGTTCCGAGATAACCCATGGAAGCATCACGATAGATATTGCCCGTCAGAGTCGTGAAGTCACCGGTGGTGGAACGGATCACCATGCCCGCCTCGGCAAGATCGGAACTGTTGGCCAAAGTGGTGCTCAGCAGATCGGTAACGGTGTTGGGCTGGGAACCAAACCAGTTAATGGCCAACGGCATGTAATATTCGCCGTTGATTTCAACGGTCTTATATTCAATACCGTCGGTATTTGCCACGGAGGCATAATTCTTGTTGCCTGCATCGTTTCCGTAAATGTCAAGAGCATTCGCTTCTTCTTCGGTCAGCTTCTTGTAACGGACGGAATCAACGCCCTCGGCTCCGGCCACGAAGGGCTCGCCCTTGGAGTTGTAGATCCAGCCGCCATCCTCCAGCACCTTTACGGCATTTGCGGGAGAATAGGAATAATCGATCAGCTCAATATCGTCCTGAACTGCCTGCCACATGTCGAAGTCAGGGCTGTAAGGGCCGTCCACCACGACGCCGTATCCGCCGGTAAAAGCCTGGCAGAATGCGGTACGGTCAAGCAGATAAGTGATGGCCTGACGCACCTCGGGGAACATGGTAGGACCGAAGTCGCAGTCAAACTGAATCTTGCCGTAACCGGCACGCTGATAATGCACTTCCTTGAAATTGGTGTCGTCCACGACTTCCAGGGCGGCCTTTGTGAGCTCGCCGCCGGTAATGCCGGACAATACATCCACCGCGCCGCTCTTGAGTTGGTCAAGCTGGGTCTCTTCCACGATCTTTACATAAACGATGGTCTCGACAGAAGGCTTCTGGCCTTCGAAATTCCCCTTGTACTCAGGGTTCAGGGTCAGCGTGGCCTGCTTGGTGCCTTCATCCCACTCGCTTACAACGTAAGGTCCGGAGAACGGATACTTGGTCAGGTCGTAACGGTTCGCCTCAATCTGGGCGGAAACCACGTAATCTTCCCCGTTTTTCTCATAGAAATTGTCGGAAAGGTAGCAGCCTTCGCCGTCATCCTGGATGGTAACTCCTTCGCCGGTGAACAATCCCATGGGATAGCAGCTGAAGCTGCCATATGTGAAGGCGAAATAGTAAGGATAGTAATCGGAGCTGACGGTCACCTGAAAATTATAATCGTCCAGCATGCGAATGCCGGAGAAGACCTTGGTTCCTTCCTCGGAATCCGGGCCCGTGTAGGCATGGAACTCGTCATACCCTACCAGGGACTGGCCGTACGTACCGGGCAATCCGGCTCCGACGGCCACGGGACTGGCAAAGGACAGAGTGGTTGCCAGATAGTTCTGAGCGGTGATGGGGCTGCCATCGGAGAAGGTAAGCCCTTCATTCAGCGTGATGGAAATCGTGTATGTACCATCTTCGTTTTCTGTCTCAGAATGGTCTTTCACAACGGTTTCATTCCAGACATAGGCGCCGCCCTGGTTGCTTTCCTGAGTAGCATAACCCTGGGTCAGGTTGTTGATGTCAATGTCGGACGAGCCTGCGGAACTGCCGCCCCAGCCGGGATACCGGAAATCACCGGACAGATCGGTGGTGCTTCCCAAAATCACTTTGTTTTCCACGGTGGGCGCTTCAGAAACTTCGTCCTGTGCGGCGGCTGTCGTTTCTTCCTGAACTGTGCTTTGTTCCGGAGCGGACTGGCTGGGCTGAGTACTGTCAGAGCCGTTATTGCCGCCGCAGGCAGCCAGAGATACTGCCATAGCCGCAGCAAGAAGCATGGCCAGCACTTTGTTTGCTTTTTTCATCTTTGTTTTTCTCCTCCTCTTTCTTATTCTTGGATTTATCTTTAACCTTTTAAAATATCATCCCGCTTACGCCCGAAAGCCTTCGGCAGGCAGACATCTTAAAAAGCTAAATTCGACATGTATATACGTGAAGAGGAGTGGTGAGAAATTCAGAAACGACAGCACGCGGCCGATTCGGATCTGCATAAAGAAGCCTTCTTTCGGCGGCCGCCTGTAAGACAGTATCAACCAACAAACTGGGATAAGGCAGTTGTCGTACAGAATGCAAACAAAAAGGACATATCACCTTAATCGTGGTATGTCCTTTTTTCTTCCTTTTCCGTCTAACGGCAGTTCGTTAAATACTCAGAGAAAGTCGTTGTCGGAAGCATACGGCGTTTTCGAATCATATCCGACCAGATAGTGTTGCCCTCTGCTTCTGTAACGATTCCGGCGTCCATGGCTTCGATCAGAATATCCCCGGTCGTAATATGTGAGATCTTATATTTCTCCACATATGGCAGGATATCGCGCAGATTATTGCTGGCGAGTGTTCCATCTCTCTGTTTCGCCATAGCGATTCCGGCAGCTTCGCCTCTGCCGATGATTCTCATTCCTGCTTCGGGCGAGGTTGTCATCTGCAGGTAATCGTTGTATTCCTCAGAACCGGCTTCCATACTCTCAACGGAAAGATACCCATTATCCTTCAACGTATCGACCTGCGCCAGAAGATGAGGAACTTTCTGAAGCTCATGATAGACTTGTGCGGGCAAAATAATTCTTCCTGCATATAACTTCGCAAGAATGCTCTCCTCACGAACCCAAAGAAAAGCGGAGAGACAATCTGTATCAAAAAAATACTTCTCAGTCAATAGCCTCTCCCCCCTGATCATCTTCATCCAGGCCGAACGCGATATCGTCACGGAAAGCATCAAGCAGCAGCTCGTCGATCTTTCCTGAAGAGACCAGGTCTTTTTGCCGTAACTCTTCTACCTGCTTCAGATAGTGCCCATACGTTCTTTTCTGCGATTCAATAGGTGTCGGCCTATACAATTTATCATCAAATCCGAGGTATCTTGCTGCAGACATGACTCCGGAACTATAATCTTTAAATTTGTCAGAAGAAAGATACCCCTCCGAAACCAGTCGCCAGAACATTGCCAGATGACTCATCCCAAAGTATTGTTCAAGCGCGATAACATGCTGTATAGATAGCTGGCCGTCACCGGCAACTTTCTTTATTGCCGCTCTCAAAGACTTGTATGGCGCTAGGAAATAGGAGGCAAACTGATCCGCGCACTTCTCATTCTCACTTTTGGGATCAAGCCTTTTTGAGCAAACGTTAAAGCCCGATTCATCATCGAAATACAGATGGTACAACTCATGGGCAAGTGAAAACCGCTGACGGCCATATGACATAGTCGAGTTAATCGCTATCAGTTTTATTATATTATCCCGGACGCACATTCCGCTGATGTTTTCTCCGAGAGGATAAAACACGAGTGTAAGGCCATCAATCTGGTTCGCAAGAGAAAAAATGTCAACCGGCGAATTGGCATCTTCTCCCAGCAATTCCCTTAGTTCCTGTGCTTTTGTGTTAAGATCCAGCTTATCCAACCTTCGATCCCTCCAGTGCCTTCGTCATGAATCTGCTGTTGATCGCAATCTTCCCTATATCGGCAATGATACGCAGATCTTCCTGACTGACATCCTGTGCTCTAAAAGCAAATCGGATCGGATGGGGCTCTTCCTCCGTATCTGCAAAGGCAGCGAGACTATATCCGTAAAGATTCACAACACTTTCCAACTGATCAACAGTGAGGTTTCTCTCTCCGGTTTCAACCTTTGATATGAAAGCCTGAGTCACTCCCAGATAGTCCGCGATCTGTCCCTGCCGCAGGCCGGCTTTCTCTCTCATCATTTTAAGTTTCTCATAAATAGTGGCCATGGCAAATCCTCCTTTCGCCCCATGGGAGTATTGTACACCTTTTGTGTCATATTTTCAAGCGGCAATTTTGAAAAAATATAACAGCGCGTAAGCGACTCAAAAACAGCTCCGCGCCTAAAGGATCCCCAGCAGCCCCAGCGCGGCCGCCCGTAAGACAGGCTACCGCCGCAGGACTTCAAGAAGCAGCGCGTCCGGAATGATCCCGACCGCGTCGTAAACAATATCGACCGTCTGCTGTCTGTGGCCGCCGGACTTGTCGGGAGAATGGATCAATACCGTTTTGACGACCGCGTTCAGGGCGGCGGCGTCCGGTTCTTCCGTGTCCTGATATTCTTTCATCCGGACGATAAACGTCTCCAGCTGCCGGGCGGACTCAGCCTGCTGCGACAGTTCTTTTTCAAGCCGCGCCAGTTCCGCGCGAAGCTCTCTCTCTTCCTTTTCATAGTCTTCGGAAAGCGCCTGATAGCGGGCGTCCGTAAGCGCGCCTTTCAGATGATCCTCATAAATGTGTTTGAAAAGCTGCCCCAGTTCTTCGATGCGCTCCGCCGCCCGTTCCGCCGTCTGTCTCTTACGGCTTAACTGCCTGCGGAGCTCGCTTTCTTTCTGCGCGCCCATGGCGGTACGGAATTCGTCTTCGTGATCTCTGACGCAGGCGGCGACAAGCCGGATATGCTTAAACACCTGCTGTTCCAGCACCGCTGCCCGTATGAAATGCGAGCCGCAGACATCCTTCCCCAGCCTTCTGGAGGTGGAGCAGACGAAATAGTCCTGGCGGGCCTCGAAATTCCTGCTGGTGCAGTAGTACATTTTCGCCCCGCAGTCAGCGCAGCGCGCGGCGCCTGAAAACAGATTGGACCTGCCGAGGCGGGCGGGGCGCCTTCTGTTTTCCCGCAGGGCCTGCACCCGGTTCCATGTGTCCTCGTCTATGATGGCTTCATGCGTGTTGCGGAATACCATTTGCCTGTCCGCCGGGTTGTAGCATTTCTTCTTGGTCTTATAGGACTGCCGGTAGGTTTTGAAATTCACGGTATGTCCCTGATACTCCGGCCGGCCCAGGATCCCGGCTACCGACTTCTGGTTCCACCTGTACGCGTCGTCCGGAAGAGCATTCCTGCCGGCCTGCTCCATCTGCAGCCGGTACGCCGACGGCGTCAGAATTTTATCCGCCTGCAGGAGCCGCGCGATCTGGGTCGGCCCGTAACCGTCCAGGCAGAGGCGGAAGATCCGCCGCACGACCGCCGCCGCTGTTTCGTCAACGACCCATCGTTTTCCGTCGGCTTTGTCTTTCCGGTAACCGTAGGGCGGGGTGGTGCACAGCCGCTCCCCGGCCTCCCCCCGGGCTTTCATGACGGCGCGTATCTTTTTGCTGGTATCCTTGGCGTACCATTCGTTGATGATATTAAGAAAGGGGGTAAAATCGCTGTCCTGCTGCCGCGAGCTGTCGATGCCGTTGTTGATCGAGATAAAGCGGACGCCTTTTTCCACAAAAAGAACTTCCGTGAAGAAGCCGACCTTCAGATAATCCCGGCCCAGCCTGGACATATCTTTAACGATCAGGGTGGAAATCTCTTCTTTTTCGATGTGCTCCAGCAGCTCGTTCCAGGAAGGGCGGTTGAAATTGGTGCCGCTGTAACCGTCGTCCACATAGAACCGTGGATTGAGAAAGTTGTTTTCCCGCGCGTATTTACTGAGAATGGCCTTCTGGTTTATGATGCTGTTGCTTTCGCCCTGCAGTTCGTCGTCTCTGGATAACCTGCAGTACAGTGCCGTGATCTTGCTGCTCATGTTTATTCCTCCTTGGATATTGATATAGTAAAATTCATTTTATGCCAAGGGGAACGGAATGTCATTCTTTTCGATACCTATATTTTTGCATTCAAAAGTAAACATATCTAAGAGAGCAAAAGGACTTCCGGCATGATTGCTGGAAGTCCTTTTACAGCGAAGACCGATCTCGATTAAGCAGGCAACCGCTCCTCTGCCATATCAGTAACGAATCGTTGCCTTACCGGCAAATGGCCGGCAAATAAGACTTTCCCCGAATATGGCATTATTCCTTTTCCCTTCACAAGATATAGCGGTTTTTGCATATTTTCCTCGGCTAAAAATCTCCATTGGCAAATGACCGGCAAATGACCGGCAAATAAGACTACGCCCAAAACGGGACATACTTCATATACTTATTAGACGTTGTGGGGTCAAGCGGTTTTATGAGATTTGCCTCTACTGCTTCCTTTATTAGTCGTGATATACTTCCTGAAGAAGACTGCGGTACTCCAAACCTGCCGCGAAGGGAAGCATTTGTAAGCTGTTCTCCCTGAACATGCAAAACACAGGCGTGCATATAGCAGGCCCAGAGCTTATCCTCTAACGATATACTGGTAAACGGAATTTCAGAAAAAATGGTAACTCTAGTACTTTCTTCGTATAATTCAATACGGGGCGTGGGCAGTTGTTGAAGTTCACAGGAAATAACGATTTTATCCCATCCCGTTCCCAATTCCTCGCACATTCTTAACCGTCGCATTAAAGAAGCAAGTCTTTCGTTCCGTGATTTGGGAGGGTTATCAACTATGCGTCTTATATCCACCAAAGGAATACCGGAGTTTGTAATTTCCAGCCGGTTATTAAAGAGTTCTACAGTTGGCCCTGTTCCGGATACGGAAAAATCCTGATGGATCAAGGCGTTGGCGACGGCTTCTCTGATAGCGAGCATAGGATAAGCAGACCGCTTTTCTCTAAGGGCATCTGTAACGATCTCCTGGGTTGGAATCAATGCCTCAATATACTTGATGAGCCCCTCAAATCCGACAGCATATCCCTTTCCACCAATATCTTCTTTAAGCATGTTCAGCCGATTGTTTCCTTCAAATTGAACTACCCGAATGGCCTTTCTGGACAGTTTAGGAAAGTCTGCAAGACGCTTTGCAAACAGAATTGCTCCCATGTTGGTAATTGCATACATTCCGTTATCCTGTCGGGACAGAACGCCCTCCTCCAGCATATAATGAGCGATATTGTCAGCAGAAGTGGGCTGCGGTATTTCCATTAAATCAAAATAGACGTTGTAATCCAGCATACGCAGGGCGGTGGGCAGGTCTAAATCTTGCGCGGCGGACTGCTCCTCAAAATTGCGGTTATGGAGCCGCCCCCACAGCTTAGACTGCAAAGCCGGATACTCCAACAAGTGCTTCGTGTAACTGCCTACGCGAATGTACTCTACTTTTTGAAATGTAACAGGTTGACTG
>CANQGA010000045.1 GCA_947600145.1 uncultured Lachnospiraceae bacterium
TCGATATCAGATCCCTCCAAACCATTGATTTTGCGTGGTTTTCTCAATGTCTGTCACCAACTTTTAGAGAAGAGCCAAAACTTCCCGGCCAAATGTCTTCACCACCCAGCTGTGGAGTCTCGTCTCCAATCATATAATGATAAATCTCAGAAATTGGTAACTAGCTGAATTCTCGTTTGCACGCAGCATTTTGGCTTCCGGCTTTGATACTTATTTTAGGTTCTTCTCCGAAGGTTGGTGATTCTTCTCCATTTCTTGGTGTTTCTTTGACGTTCCCCACGTTTTAATTGCAGGCTGTTATAGGATTCATTATTATGAGTCCTTTCACTTAATGCAAAAACTCCCCAGCCAGATGTTTTCGCCATCCGGCCGGGGAGCTATCTCCTCAGATTTCATATCTTTCAATTCTAAAATTGGTTACTCTCTAATTCTAATAATCAAATATCCCCTGAATCGCATCAGTCACATCCATGACCACTTCATAGGGAATCCTGCCAATCCTCTTAAATCCGCGGTATCTCAGATCAACCATGCGCATTTGCTCACACAAAACCGTTCCTACTATCTCATCTGTCTTAATCATGATATGCAGCGGATCCGGAGAAGCGTCATCAACAATCGGGCACAGGATCGCTTGCTCCGTCATATTAAAGAAATTCTTGCTGACGATCAAATAGAGGCCCTTCAATCCTTCAGCTTTAATGATATCCCCTTGGTCAATAGTCATGGGCTACCACCTTTCACGTCCGACGGGCTCACCCCACTCAAACTCCTCATACGGTCCCAGTTTTCCGCCAAAATCTTCCGCCCGCTCCTCCAGACTGCGATGTCGTCTCAAATGTGCTGCGTTTCCCTCTCCTAATTCCATATCTATCATCTTTTCTAACTCACTCATCGATATCCCACCTTCTTTATCCGCGTTTTTCACCGCATTCTTCAGTTTTATAAACAACTGGTATGCCGCTCGGTATCGGTCTAACCTGTCGACTTCTTCCATCGTAAGTATACCATACTCACCATGACCGTTTCTCGTCAGATATACTCGGTGGTACATATCCACTTCCTTTAGCACTTCAGAATAATTTCTCAGATCGGATATCGGTTTTATATTCGGCATCTATATCACTCCTTTGCCTCTATCATACACGATATCGGTTGCAAATGCAACTATATTCGCGTGCGAATTTACACGCAATAGTTCTGATTTCGGCTTTAATCTGCACTCTCCATGCATCCCACTTATTTTACGGCGCTGCGTCTCTCGCCGCACTCTCCTGCGCCATCGCCGCGCTCACCTCATTCTCAAACCCTTCCGTGCTCTCCTTCATGAACAGCACCTTGATCGTCTGCAAAATGATCTCCACATCCAGCAGCACTGAATAATTCTGTATATACATCAGATCCAGCTTCAGCTTGTCATACGCCGTTGTATTATATTTCCCATAAACCTGAGCATAACCAGTCAGTCCGCCCTTCACCTTCATCCGATACGGAAACTCCGGAATCTCCTTTGTGTACAATTCTACATGCTCCACGCGTTCCGGACGCGGCCCCACGATACTCATGTCGCCTTTCAGGATATTCAGTATCTGCGGCAGTTCATCGATCCGTGTCGCCCTTATAATCCGCCCCACCGGCGTAATCCTCGGATCGCCGTCCGTCGCCGGGATCGAATGTCCCTCCTTCTCCGCGTCCACGATCATGCTGCGGAATTTGCAGATGGAGAAAATCTTTCCGTCCTTCGTGCAGCGGTTCTGCCGGAAAAATACCGGTCCGCCGTCATATACCTTGATCGCGATGGCTGTTATTATGAACACTGGCGACAGGACAATAAGTGCCGCCAGCGACAGCACGATATCCATCAACCGCTTCACAAACCTCTGATCGAAGGTCAGGCCCACATTTCTTGACAGCAACAGCGGTGTATCGAACAGATGCAGTTTTTCCGCGCTGCGGAGCAGAATATCAGAGATCTTCGGCGTCGTATAGGTACGCACCGATTTCCCATAGCAGTATTTTAAGAGGACGTTTCTTACATGAGAAGGAATGTCGCAGATTACCACTCCCTCATACAGACCGATCTTACGCTCAATTTCTGCAAGTTCCTCCTGGGTTTCTGCGGTTTCGCTGTTCCAGTCCTTATCCGCGCTGATATGTACCGCTTCGCACACCACGAACCGATCATTCCTGGTATTCATTTTCCCCATCAGACTTGCTACCGGATGCTCCCCGTATATTAAAAGGACCCGTCTGGGCGGGTAGAGGATCCGATATAATCTTGTACTGATCGTACTCCAGATGCTGATGACTACAAACTGCGCTGTCGTCATCGCCAGCAGCGGCCCCACATTCTGAAAGTGCTTTGTCAGCAGCGTGATCTGCAGGTAGATCATAAAGTTGGCGCACAGGTCAGCCAATGTCTGCGAGTAGATCATATTTCTTGTTCTCAAATAGCCGACCCGCCAACCGCCATAGATGATATTGAAAATAACCAGCAGAAGACCATACACCGCAACCATCAGCCAGTGACCGGTGCGGTTGTAGGGGACTTCCATATGCTGGTTATAATAGTTCACCCATACATACCAGTAAGCAATCATTTCCAATGACAGGATGACCACGCCAATTAAGAATTTGACGATACGTTTATATTGCTCATATCGATTTTGATTTTTACAGATGGCGCTCATGCGGCCACCTCCATTCGAACGTCTCCATGGAGCATGACCGCATGTGGTACTGCCAGAGTACCAGCTGTATCTCTATTCTCTGTTATTTTCTGCTTCCAATACCCCTTCGAAACTCCCACGGGGATTTTATTTGCCATACACTTGTGCATACCCGGTCAATCCTGCCTTCCCATTTAACCGCAATGCAAACTCCGGCATTGCCGGATGATTCTGCCATTCCACATTCGAAATCAGTGATGCAGCGTATGCATCTGTTTCGCCCCGCTCATGATCGTGTTGCCGATTCTCGGGATCACATAAATCCCGATCCCTTCCTGAACACATCTTTTCAAGATAACATTTCTCTCATGACTGTGGATCCCGCTGAGAAAAACGACTTCCACTCCGTCCAAAATCTTCGGGTTTTTCAGATATTCAGCTACGCTGGCCGTCACCAAAATATCAAATTCTTTCCGCTGGCCATACTCACTGACCAGGGGCTCCACCCCGGGCTTTTCATCATAGATAACCGCCGTACGTTTCGGAGGAAACGTCTTAAAATACCATGCTCTCGCAGCCAGCGTCCATATCCCTGTCAGAATGAATTGACATAGGAATGTTAAAAGAAGCGGGATCAGATTCGGGACAAGTTTTGTCAGCAGAAATGTAACCACATACAGGATAGTGTCCGCGATTCCGATCGCCAAAGCCTGACTGCAAATTACTTGCGATATCCGGCTGATCGAAATAATAAGAGCGCCGCACGCCCTGCAGTAGGTTATATAGATAACCGCAAACAGCGCGGCAATAACCCAGTTCCCTTTATAAAAGAACGGAGAATATGTCCGGGGCGCATAGTACAGATACCAGCACACAGCAAAAGAGGCCGTGATCAGTGCCACATTGAGCACCTTCATGGCCCGCAGTCCCAGATCATGTTTGATATCAGTCAAAACTCTTTATCTCCTTAGCAATTTATATCTTTACTCCCATATTAAACCGCCATATAAATCTTCTTTTGTTCCCTTCACTTAATATAAAAATCTCCTGTTCAGGCGCTTCTTGCTTCAACAGGAGATTTATTGCAACAATACTATACTTTTATCTTATGCCTTTTGATACTTTACCCCGCGGTTCTTTCCGTTCTGTATGATGATTCCCCGTTCGCAAAAGTTTGTCAGATAACGTCTTGTGGTGGAAAACGCCATTCCCGAGGCTTCTGCCATGACTCTCGTTGTTACAGAGCCTTCGGCATTAAGTTTTTCCATCATAATGCGATAAAACCTTTCCTCTTTATCGCTCATTTTATCGCTCACTTTATCGCTCACTTTATCGCTCATTCTCTCTGACCTAAATCCCTCTCTGCGCCGAATCGTCACCGCCAGATACGTCCTGTCGTCGTCCATCTCATATTCCGGGGCGGGCGAGCCATTCTTCTCCAGCTCCCTCAGTATCTTCGTGATCCCGGTTCCCTGCTTCTCTGACAGCTCGATTTCCTTGAACATCTCCCCGATTCTTCGGTTTCGGTACTTACGCGCCCGGGCCTTGCCGGCTGCGAAGCGGTCCAGGCTAATCCACCGGGCCAATCCCGGATAGTTAATGATCATGATGCTGTCCACATAGATCCGTATCTCCACTGGCTCCGGCTCCCTGTACGATTTGTGGAAAACCGCGTTGACCAAAACTTCTTCCAACGCGTTATACGGATAGTTGAAATACCGCTCCGCCTCCGCTTTTCCTTGGATTTTGACGACCTTCTCTTCAATGATATTCGTCTGGATATAATCCAGGGCATCCCGGACCTGCTTCCAGATAGGACCGTAAAAGGTCTTCTCGACAAAATCATCGGAGCCCTCGGCCTCTGGCGTATTGAATTTCACAAGATCGATCTGCGCCCCGGGTATCAGTCTGTCAGGACGGTCCGCGAACATCAGCACTCCGATATTGCGGATATCGATTCCCGTATCCGTCTCGTCCGCCGCTTCCAGCGAGAGCAGCAGGTCTTCCAGTGTACTCGTATTCATGCGATCAGCCAGCGTACTTTTGCTGTCGCGCAGAAAATCCTCCAGATATCCCCGGCGGATATCTTTGACCGAAGCTCTGCGGTTAATGCGGTCATCATAGGGTATGGAATTAAACTTGTCGTACAGTTCCGCGATCTCATCCTGCTTTGCCGCCGTTGTCAGCGACGCGGGCCGGATCCAGTAGCAGGCGCGTTTATCCGCCCCCTGTTTCTTCGTATATACATCTACAGGCGCCTGATAAGGTCCGCTGTCTCCGGCGCTGCACCAAAGATAGAGCAGACAGATCCCGGTATTTCGATAATCTACCACTTCAATTCTGGGGATGTAGCGCGGCGTGATCTGATTACAATACTGGAAAATCTCCTGCTGCACCAGATCCAGCGACTCGCGGGGTATTCCTTTCGGCGGCAGCTGCGGTACGCCGTTTTCCGACTTAACGCCGATTACCAGATAGCCGCCGTTCATATTGTGATAATCATTCGCAAACGCGCAGATCGTATGGATCGAATCGTTCGGATTCCAGCCTTCCTTATACTCGACGCGGTCCTGCTCGACGATACGCCCGGACAGCAATGTATCAATATCCAATGGGATCATGGTCATCTCGACACCTCCGCGGTTATTCCGATTTTCTCTTAAACTCAGGTTCCATTTCAATTATACCAGAATTATGCGGTATTTCCTACTGAATTATGAAAAAATTTATGCCTCCGGAATTCATACGCACGAAATTTACATACCCGAAATTCTGCATGATCAAAATCCCGCAGTCAACCCGCCGCATGAATCTTCTCCGCCTCTTCCGCCTGCTCCGGCTTCCCAGCCCCTTCCCTCCGCGGCAGCATCGTCACGGTCTCGCGCACCCGGTAGGTATTCTTCCCGGTCTCGTCCTTTCTGACCTCCAGCACCGTATAGTGGTCTGCCTCCGGCGGTCCGGCCACTGTCTCGGTTCCGTTGTAAAGGGCCTTCTCACCGATATCCACATCCAGCAGAAGCCCCAGCGGGATCACCGTATCCTCGCCCCACAGGTTCTTATGGGTCTTCGCGAAACGGCTGGAGAAACGGATCTTTTCGACGCCGTCCAGCAGATACTCAAGCGGACCGTAGACCCGGCAGTAAGGGCTTCCTACGGACTCCCGCAGGACGTAGGAAACAGGTACCACATGATCTTCCCCGGAGATCGCTTCCAGGAACCTGGCGTCGCGCTCCATCAGCGGGAACATGGTCAGATACCCGGCGGCGATCAGCCGCGAGATGGCCGGGATCTTATCCAGGCGGCGGAACAATGGCTCCGTGCCTTCGCAGGTAAGGAACACGCAGCCTTTAAAGAGCGGCTCCCGCTCGATCATGCTTCGCTGCTGCTTCCTCAGGTTCCGCTCGTTATAGATCACAAATACGTCGTTATACAGATAAGGCGGGACGGTCCGCCGGATCTCTTTCACCAGCGCTTCCTCCCCGCCGTACCACGTCTTCAGTTTGTACCAGAGCAATCGTTCTCCTCCTTTCACGGTCCTGCCGCTGCATCACAGATACAAGGACAACATTTGCTTATCATGATTTGCTCAGCTGCGCCGGCTTCCTCACGCCGGCTCCCCTACGCAGTTTCCTTTACGCCAGCTTTCTTTACGCCAGTTTCCTCACGCTCACCGCCGGCACTTCCGCTAAGAGATCTCTTCCAAACATGTGCACAGCAATCTGCACGTCGCTGCTTTTTACGCGGCTGATGACAGCCACATTTCCTTCAAACGCCCCTTCGATCACAGCCACCCGGTCTCCCGGCGCAAGGCCGTCCGACGGCTTCTTCAGAGCGGGAACCTCATACTTCTCCGGCGTCCGGATCGGCGCCTCCACCTTCCCGTAGGCCGTCTCCCGGCGCACGTCGTCGTTCAGGATGATCCCCACACGCGCCGTCTTCTCCTGACCCGCGATCCGCAGCCGCACCTGGGCGTACCGCCTGCGGAACTGATAGTCCCGGATATGGTCCCTGCATTTCTCCAGAGGTCCGGACAGGTACGACACGCGGTCCTTCCCGTCGGTCGCCACATACGTCAGGCGTACGATGTGGTCCGGGTCCATCATCTGCAGCAGGAATTCTGCCTCGCCGTCATACATCGGCGCGAATTCAAACGCCCCGGCCGTTAAGACCCTCGACATGGCCGGAACCCTCTTAAGCCACTGGAAGAGGCCGCCGATATCATCCGATGAGAGGAAAATGTAGCCGGGAAACAGCCGCAGAACGCGGATCTGGTTCTGCTGGTGCCAGCAGTGCAGCTGCTCGAAATAAGGCACGAAGCACTCGCCCGCGCATTCCTGCGGAACCATTCGGCGGATCATCTCCGCCAGCTTTTCTTCTTTTCCCGTGTAAGTCTGTATCGCATACCACAGCATGGCCGGTGCCGCTTCCCTTCTGTATCTTTCCTGTCTTTTCCCCGTCTCCCCGTCCCGGACAGCCCGGGCCGGAAGTATGCCGTTTCGCGCAGGCCCTGCCGGCTGACGTCTGAAAAAGGCAGGCTTCGCCGCTCCGTTCGTCCGAAACGGACCGCACGGATCGCTGTGGCTGCTATGACCCCTTTCAGCAGAATCATCACCCAAGGCTCACGAGTCTCATCCAGGTTTTGTCGCCGACAGAACAACTCTTCGGCTATAATAAAGCAATTGAAGTATAATAAACCTTGTCGGCGCGCACCCTAACTCCAGACAGATCCGGCGCCGGCCCGGTCCTGTGTCGTGGAGTACCTTACTCTACGACAGCTTCACGCCTTCTCATACCGCCCGAATGCCGCCAAAAACCTTATCAGCGTATGCGGACCCCCATTATCACCATCCCACCGCCATCAGCGGCGACAGCTTCTGCATGTTCCTCCGTTTCAGTTCCATCGTCGGATGGACATAGCGGTTCAGCGTGATATTTATATTCGCGTGTCCCAGGATCTCGCTTAAGCTTTTTACATCAAAATCCATCTCCACGCAGCGCGTCGCGAACGTATGGCGGAGCGCGTGGAAATTTATATGTTCCATGCCAAGGCACCTTAAAATCTTGTCAAAATGCCGTTCCATCGTCCGCGGCTCCACGTAAGCGTCCGGTCTTCCGGTCAGAACGTAACCCGTCCGGTTCTCCCGGAAAGAATACAGGATCCTGAGAAGTTCCCGCGGAATCGGGATCCGGCGGACGGAACTGCCGCTCTTGGGGGATGTGATGACGATCTTTGTCTTCCGGTTCGGATCGTCCTTCGTCTGGATCCGCTGCATCGTCTGATGGACATGGATCGTCTGCTCGGAAAATGAGATATCCTCCCACCGGAGCGCGCAGATCTCGCCCAGACGGAGCCCTGTGAACATACAGATCAGAAGCCCCAGATTCCGGTCGGAAAGTTCGGCGCGCAGGTGCCGGTACAGCCGGTCCTGCTGTTTCCTTGTCAGATAACTGATCTCTTTTTGCTCCTTTTTGATCGTGACCGAGGATAGATTGAAGGATTCCGCCGCCCCGTGTCCGGCCGCATAGGCGGCGACGCTGCGCAGGACGGACATGATATCAGCGGCGGTCTTCGCGGAAAGCCCCTTTCGGTTTTGACCGCCGGCGGTAAGCATTTTGGCGCAGAAGTTCTCCACTACGCAGCGGTTTAAGGCGTTCCACTCCAGCCCGCCCAGTTCCGGGATAATGTAGGAATGAAGAAGGTTCCAGTATTTCATATAGGTGGATTCCTTGACGTTCACTTTCACGGCGGCCAGCCAGTTTTCCGCGAATTCGGCGACCGAAACCGTACACCGGTCCGTCCGCGGCTCCAGCTGGTCGGTCCCGCAGGTAATAAGAATAAATTTTCCATCCGCCGTTTTCTCAAAAATGTATGTTCTTCCCGCCTGCACTTCCATCCCGGGATAACCATTTACCGCGTTCTCCATCATCGTAAAAACCTCCTTCAGAAATTCATCTGCCCTGCATTCAGACAATCTTCTACAAAAAATCTTAAGAAGTTTTCGGGCGGGCAGTGTTGACAAACCGCCGGTTCTTTTGTACAATCCTTTTGATAAAAGCAATTGGTGAGAAGCTGTCGTAGAGTAAGGTACTCCACGACATTTCTTTATGGGAAATATAAAATAAGACATCCCGCCGTGGCAAGGATGTCGGTTCCAGCCGGTGTCTGCCGGCATTCAGGGATATGTGCTGTTTCTGAATCTTCAGGGATTTCCTGCTACCCGTAGATGTCGGCTGCTTTCATGCTGAATGCTGGAAATCATCATATTATCTTTCAAACTCAGCCTGAAAAATCTATTCTTCTTGAAGTTGGTAATTGTATAATGGTTGCATTTACTGTATAATATATTTATAGCAGGCATGATTATTTTTGCCCTCCATTTTCTGAAAGTGAATCATTCCTCATCGCCATAATACTGATTTGAAGGGAGGAAAAACAAATGGAAATCGATATCCTGATTGATTCTCTGACAAACTGTCTGATTGATTCCAAAACCGGTCAGGAATGTGATACTGAATTCCGGCTTGTAAGGCGGACAATTTCAAAAGCTGATGCCCGTATGCTACAAAAAACGGTTGGAAATTCGATTGGAGCCTCCCTCATCAAAACGGATATAATATTTCCGGGAGGTGTAGCATGATTGTAGCCGAAAGAGGATACCCGATGACTGTCAGTAAGACTGACTGCTTTGGAGAGGCCATGAGGGATGGCCGCTTGACTGAACCTTCTAATGAAAAAGTCTACCGTCTTAGAGAGGCAATTCTATATTCCAGACAGCTGGGAAGACCGCTTACGGAAGAAGAAATGTGTACTTTCGAGACAAAAGCAGACTAAAAGAGAGTATTTCGATGCGGGCAGGGTGCCAGTGACACTCTGCCCGTATTTCGATGCAAGCAGGACGCCAGTGACGCCCTGCTTGTATTTCCAGTATCAAGCTATTTCACACAAGAACAAACTCCGCGCCATTCTCCGTATCGCTGCTCCCGCCGATGTACACCTCGAACCGGCCGGGTTCGCTGACATAATTCATCTCGATGTCATAAAAACGCAGCATCGGCTCTTCGATGGAAAAGCTGACCTCGCGGCTCTCGCCCGGCGCCAGCGATACCTTCTGAAAGCCCTTCAGGCTCCGGACCGGCCGGACCACGCTGGCCGACGGGTCCCTGAGGTACAGCTGGACCGTCTCCACGCCGCTCACATCTCCGGCGTTGGTCACGGTCACGCTGGCCGTGATCCGCTCTCCGGGCGCCATCTGACGGCGGTCGAGCTTCACCTCCGAATAGGCGAATTCCGTGTAGGACAGGCCGAAGCCGAACGGATAGAGCGGCGCGTTCACTTCGTCCATATATCCGTTCCTGAAAAGATGGATCTCATGGGGCGGATTGGGCCTTCCCGTCGCGAAATGATTATAATAGACCGGCACCTGTCCCAGGGACCTGGGGAACGTCATCGAAAGCTTTCCCTGGGGAACACGGTCCCCGAAGAGCACATCCGCGATGGCATTTCCGCCCTCCGTTCCGGGCATCCACACCACCAGAAGCGCTTTGGAAAGCTCCGCAATCTCCTTCACCGCCAGCGGGCGGCCGCAGAACAGTACCGTCACGATGTTGGGGTTGACCTGACGCACCTTCCGCAGAAGCTCCATCTGGCCCTTTGAAATCCCCAGGCTGGTGCGGCTTCCCGCCTCCCCGGTCAGATCCTTATGCTCTCCCAGGCACATAACGACCCGGTCGCTGGACGCCGCCAGCTTCAGGGCCTCCTCCATCCACGCATCTGCCTGCTCGTCGGAGGGATTCGGGATCCGGCCGAATTTCGTGGCGCGGCCCTTGTCCATCACATAGCTGCCCCGGGCAAACGACATCCCGGGCAGGCCTTTCGCCTCCACTCCCTGCTTTATCGTCACAGTCTCCTCCGGCCGCTCCGGGAAGGACCACGCGCCGTAGATCTCCCGGTTATCCACGTAGGGGCCGATCCAGGCCACCAACTTCTTCCCAAGCGGCAGGATCCCTTCATTCTTCAGCAGCACAAACGACGCCGCTGCCGTCTCCCTGGCCTTCTGCCGGAAATCCGCGCGCAGCAGGACCTTCTCCGTCTCCGCCGGGTCCACTGCCCTGAACGGATCCTCGAAGAGTCCAAGGTCATTTTTCAGTGTCAGGATGCGCAGCACCGCCTCGTCCACCAGCTTCTCCGGCACCTCGCCCGAACGCACCAGTTCCGCCAAATGCCCCGCGTAGGCGTTGGACACCATATCGATATCCACGCCGGCCTCTACCGCCAGCTTCGCGGCCTCCCTCACGTCCGCCGCTATGCCGTGGGGCACCATTTCCTCCACGGCGCTGTAATCGGAGATCACCACGCCCTCAAAGCCCATTTTCTCCCGCAGGATCTTCCGCAGGAGCCATTTATTGCCGGAAGAGGGGACGCGGTTCAGCGTGTTGAAGGACGTCATCGCCAGGCGGCAGCCTTCCTTCACCGCCGCCTCGTAGGCGGGCAGATAGTCCTCCAGGATGGTCCGCTCCGACAGTTCCACATTGTCGTAATCCCTTCCGCCTTCCGGGGCGCCGTATCCGGCGAAATGCTTCAGGCAGGCGGCCACTTTATCCTTCGAACGGAGATCGCCCTGATAACCGCGGACCATGGCCCGGGCCATCTCGCTGTTCAGGTACGGGTCCTCGCCCGGCGATTCCATCACGCGCCCCCACCGGGCGTCCCGCACCAGGTCCAGCATCGGGGAAAACGTCACGTGCAGTCCGTCGGCAGCCGCCTCGGCCGCAGCTGCGGAGCAGGCTTCCTCCGCCATTTTCGGAGAGAAAGTGCATCCCAGCGCAAGCGGGATCGGGAAAATGGTCTCGAATCCGTTGATCACGTCCAGCATGAACAGCAGCGGGATATGGTGGGGCTGCTTTGCCATCTGCTGCTTCTGCAGCTTTCGGATCTTTTCCGCGCCTTTGATCCCCAATACGGAACCCGCCATTCCCACCTGCTCGTCGGTCAGCTGGGTGGTTCCGGTGGGCCCGGTCACCAGTCCGCCGCCGGTCAGAACCTCCGCCGGAAGCTGGATCATTTGTCCCACTTTCTCCTCCAGGGACATGTCCCGGAGTAATTCATTCAGTTTTTCCTGTGTCATAGGAGCCTCCTTCCTTCTCTTTTAGTCCCGCATACATCCGTTCCGACACCGGAACCGGCACTCCCAGCCGCTTGGCCTCCCGCACCAGATAGCCGCTGAATGTCTCAAGCTCCGACTGCCTTCCGGCGCGCACGTCCCGCTGGAGTGAACTGGTGGCGTCGTCGCCGTAATCATTGTAAAACTTGCGAATTACCGTGTCCGCGTGATCTTCCGGGACGCCGATCCCTTCCGCCCGCGCCACCGCGCAGGCCTCGCGGACCAGCTGCTCATACTGCTTCGCCTTCTTAGGGTCGCCGCGCAGCTGGCCGATGGTATTGTCGTAGTAGGCGGTCTCCACATTGTAGGCGCAGTTCAGGATGTATTTCTTCCAGATCTCGCACCGAATGTCCGCCGCCGTCTCGTGATCGACGTCCGCTTCGGAGAGGATCCGGGATACCTCCGCCACCTTTTCCTGCTGCCCCGCGTCCGCGTTCCGGATCCCGATCCGCAGATCGGCAAATTTCCCCTGCTGCTCAATGGAGTAGTCCGGGCGGGCAAAGGAGACGATGTAGATAAGGGAATCCACGACCACCGCATTCCGGAGAAGCTCCCGCACCCGGCCGCCCGCGTCCACTCCGTTCATGACCGGAATGATCACCGTCTCATCCGTCACCGCGCCGGAGCCGGCCAGATCGCGGCAGACCTCTTCCAGAGAATAATTTTTCACACAGATGAAAATATAGTCCTGCGGCCCCAGGAGCCGGACAGCCTCGGTCACATACTCCGGCCTTCCCGTTTTCTCTCCTTTATACTCGCTGTGCAGGACCAGGCCCCGCTCCCTGATCGACCGGCCGCGCTCTTCCCGGGCCACCACAGTTACATGAGGGAACTTCTGAACCAGCATTCCGGTCAGAAATCCTCCTACGCCTCCCACGCCGATCACGGCGATTCTTTTATCCTGCAGGTTCATTTTCTTTCCTCCTGTCGGTTCAGGTATTTTGTCGCTGCCCGCACAAAAATCACAATCACAGGTTCCCTTCCTATCATATATTGTATTCTTTAAAAAGCTTCCTGCGGAAAGCGCTGTCGGAAGCCGCCTTTATGATCAGATCATCCTTGTGGTTCTCTGACAGCACAACGATCAGACGCGCCAGCCGCTCCTGACCGCGCTTCTCTCCAATTTTTTCACCCTGCTCCCTGCCGCGCTTCTCCCCATCCAGTATCAGATCATCGATTGCCTTGCACATACCTGTCT
Source organism: uncultured Lachnospiraceae bacterium (assembly GCA_947600145.1). GTDB lineage: Bacteria > Bacillota > Clostridia > Lachnospirales > Lachnospiraceae > UBA3402. Next base: position 13,029 of record CANQGA010000045.1, read on the forward strand.
CCTTCCCTTCCTTCTTCTGCCGGCTCACCAGCTTCTTCAACCGCTTTTGTTCCCCTAGCATCGCAAATGCCGCAGCCATCTCCACGCTGTCCATCCGGTCCAGTTCTTCCCGATGGCTGTTCACATACTCATACAGCTTCTCTTTATCCTCATTAAATCTTAGCATATAAAAAATATGCTGTAAACAGCTTTTGTAGTTTTCCGGGTCTTTTATCGCCCTGACCGGAATGATGTTCAGACGGTAATCCGCCACGTACGGCAGCAGCTCCTTCACCTTCTCATTCTCCCGGTCCAGCGCCAGCATCTTATGCAGGCTCCTGCTGCCGTCCCATTCCTTCCCCAGATACAGCACCAGGTTCACCACCGGACGCAGACGGTCTTCCTTCGTGATGCCGGACAGCAGCTCCTCCGGACTTTTCAGTTCCCCTTTCTCCCGGTGCTCCTTCTCCAGCTCCTGCATCTGCCGGCGGTATTCCAGGGCATCGTAGAGCATATTCCGGACCGGCATCCCATAGTCCACCTTCACCTGTGTCTCATCGAAAAATGAAACCGAATAGATGTCATTTTCCGCTTTCATCCGCACGTCGCCGGTCTTCTCGACCGCTTTTCTGCGGCCGCCTTCCTCCACGATAACTCCGTACCGGAGCGGGAGCGGCGTCAGATCTTCAGGCTTCAGCACCTGTTCACCCCCGTGGAGCAGGCCGTTGACCAAGTCGGCAAATACAGCCGGCCTCTCCAGCATCGCGTTTACTTCTGTGTTGATTACCCCCATACAACTCCTCCTCTGCGCTATTATCGTCTTGCTTTTCAAAATCGTACATCTGCATGGAATCTGCCGGAGAATGATCCGGATGAAAACAGATCCTAGATATATGAAATACTGACAAGATCAGTATAGCACAGGACTGCTGACAAAGCAACCCCTCGCCGCCCCTCTCCAAATACTCCGAAAAAATCACAAAATGTTCACAAATGTCGCCTCCCCGTCCCCTTGACTTTCCAAAACGCGCGAGTTATATTACACATAGAACAGAAAAGGGGATTTCTGTTCGTGTAACCCGTTGTCATCTGCCCGAAAGGGCATACAAACTTAACACACCTCACAGAGGTCCTGCTAAGATCAGATTTTGGAGGAAAAGGTAAATGAATACTTTAAAAGCTGAAAAGAGGGACATGACCGTAAAGGCCAAAAAGCTCAGAAGAGAGGGGTACGTCGTAGGCAACGTATTCGGGAAGGAACTGAAGGATTCCATTCCGATCCAGATGAACAAGAAGGACGTGGACAGGCTCCTGAAAACGGATCACAAGGGAAGCCAGATCATGCTGGACATCGAAGGGCAGTCCTATGATGTCCTGATCAAGAACCTGGATTTCAACCCGCTGGCGGGAAGACTGGACGCGATCGAATTTCAGGCGCTGGTCAGCAATGAAATGGTACATTCCGTCGCCGAGGTCATCGTAGCGAACCATGATAAAGTAGTGGGCGGCGTCGTACAGGTCGAACTTCACGAGATCTCCTACAAGGCTCTCCCGGCCGCGCTGGTAGACCACATCGAAGTGGATGTGGCCGGCATGAAGGTCGGCGACGTGGTCCATGTGAAAGATCTGGCGATCGCATCCGACAAGGACATCTCCATCAAGAACGATCCCGACGCGGTCGTCGTCGCCGTGATCGCGATCCACAACGCAGCGATCCCGGAGCCGGAAGCGGAAACGGAAGCTGCCGAGGCGGAAAAGTAAGGGGCCAAAACACCGGATCGGAAAATTAAATTTGCTGCCGGGGCATCCGAAAAGATACCCCGGCATAATCATTTTCTGCGACATTGAACTAACATCATCCCGGCAGTACATCGCTGAACATCAGCAGATTAGCCGTCACCTTCTCATTCTCGGTAAGCGGCTGAAACGTCCCGTTCCCGTAGAGGATATCCGTGACCATCTGCGCGACCGTGGAACCGATAAAGCCGCTCACGACCCAGGCGATGATCAGATCCTGCATCTGCGGCGGGAAGCGCTTCGCGCTCATCGCCGCGAATTCCAGCGCTTTATCGGCGAAACGGGCCTTCAGTTCGTCGCTGAGAGCCGGGATCCGGGCAAAGAATTTCTCCTGCGGCTCCTTCACTACCATAATATTCACTTTGCCGTCCGCCGTCAGGAATTTGCGCTCGCGCAGGCGGGCGAATTTCTCCGCGTTAGCGGGATTGACGCAGAAAGCAGAAGCCGCGGCCAGGTCTTCGGCGGGCGCCGCCCCAAGCATCCCCCTCATATACTCGTAGAGATACTCATAATCCGTGCTGAGATTGTTCTTCCACGTTCCTGTCCGGCTGTCATGCCGGCTGTCCGCAGACCAGGCGAAAACAGCCGGGTATTTGGACGACTGTCTCGTCATATTGCCGCATACACTGTACTGCGGCCACTGCCGTTCCCACCGGTAATCCGGATCCGCTGCCCTGCACTCCAGATCTACCGCAGCGGTGAAACAGCCGCCCGCGGTCGTCTCGATCATATATCTGGACAGATCCTTCTGGATCGGGATCCCGCATTTGTTCAGCACGCTCCAGAAGATCGCCGCCGCATCCAAAAGCTCCCGGTTCCCGCCGGGGATATAGACGTCCGCCGCCTCGCTGACGGCCATCCTCACAAGCGGCACATACTCCTTCACCAGCGTTTCCGCGATCGCAAGCTGCAGCTTCAGCTCCTGCTCCTGCTGCTCAAGGGAATACTCTTCAGTCGAAAATTTCACATACGTCGTATAGCGGCCACCGGCTGTTTTCACGAGAAATCCGTTTCCTTCCAGGAAATCGATCCGCTCTTTCAGATACACCGGCGTCATGCCCAGCTCCTCCGCGATCTCCTCCGCCGTCCGCGGCTGCCAGTACACACTGTACACGATATTCAAATTCAGCTGGTCACCCAGATAAGACTCCGGTCCTAAGTTGGAACCCGGATTCCCGCCGTGGCTGAAGTCCAGCGCCGTAACCGGCGCAAGCCCTAATTTTCCGATCTTTCTCTCCATTTGAAAGCCCTCCTTCAGTTCATTCCTCGCCTTGTTCAGATGCCATTTGACGGTTCCTTCGGGAATGCCCATCTCACGCGCGATCACGGAAACGGGCGCGCCCTCGTAATAAAAACGGAAAATAATCCGGCGGCGTTTCTCCGTCAGGAAAGCGATCTCGCGGCGGAGCCTTTTCATTTCCTCCTCCGGGTCTTCCAGTGCGTAATCGTCGTAGAACGGAAGCTCCATTCCATCGAAGGAAATGCCTTCGTGCTTCTTCCTGACCGAAACATAACGGGCGTAGGTATGCTCGCTGATCCGCCAGATATAGCCTTCCAGATTGACGATCTCTCCGGCACGCCGAAGGGAAATGTACACTTCCTTTATGATCTCCGCGCACAGTTCCTCCGCTTCGCCATAGGAATAGGCCTTCTTCATCGCAAAGCCGTACAGCTTCTGCATATATTCCGTTATGATCTGATCCGCTTTCTGTTTCTCCATTCTTATCACTCCCGGCGCCGTCTGGACATATAGTGAGGGCTTTCGCGGAAAGGTTGGCGGCTGCGGAACATTTTTCCCAAAAACCGCAGCGCCCTGGTTCCCATTATAACTGCTTCCCTTATACGAAGCAAGAAAGAGCCCTCTCCGAAATTGCGGTTTCCCATATCGGAAGCAGGAAACGGTCCCCCGGAATTGTGTTTTCCCGAAGAAAGTATTATAATAAATACTCAGCAGGCAGCATATGCCGGGACAAAGAGACCGGGAGGAAGATCGAATGGATCAAACGCGGAAAATGAGAAAGCGGAATTCATACAGCAGAAAAGGGTCGGCGGCGCGCCGGATGTCCCTTGTCCTGGTCATGGCGCTTCTGGGGCTTACCTGCGCCGGCTGCCGGACTTCACCGGCTCCGGCGTCCGCCAGAAGGACTACGGCGTCAGCTGAATCCCGGGCAGCCGCGGCAGGATCATCCGGATCCGGACAGCCGTCCGGCGCCGCGGAAACACGAACGGACTCCGAAGTGCAGCCCGGCCGGAAAACCGGCGTGGAACCGATGCCGGAGCTGAGCGGCCTGACCGTCTCATGGACCGACAGTGAGATCGAAGAATTTCAGAGGTTTGTGGACGATATCCCGACAACGTATGATTTCTTCGGGCTGTACAATATCCCGGACGCGCTGAAGCGGTATGACGCCCTGGGACAGGCCCCCGCGGCAGACAGCAGTACATTTCTCCGGAACGGGGCGCTGGATAAAGCGGCGCTTCGGGCCTCAGTGGACCGAAATACGGAGGAATTCCTGGCCGAAAAAGGAGGGCTCAAATACTTCGCGCTGCCCGATGATATCTATGAGGAAAGCTTTGACGCGCTGACAGAAGGGATCGAACTGCTGCTTGAAATCGGTTACAGACTGCCGCAGCTGGATGAAAAGCTGGGAGAACTGAAGCTGATGGGCTGTCAGGGCACCGGCTCCGCCCAGATGTCCTTCGAAGGCGGCCTCATGAAGGTCGTCCAGAAAGTGATCGAGCGCACAGAAGAAAGAACGCCGGGCAGTACCGGCTTTCGGGAACTGATGATCCACGAGACCATGCATCTGGGTCAGAACTATACCGTCCGTGAAAAGGAAGCGCTGGGATTCGAATATAATATGGGGCCGTGCTATCAATGGGAAGCGCCGAAACAGGATGCCCTGTGGTGGCCCTGGTACTTCGAGGGAGCCGCGGAGGTTCTGGCCCTCGCCCGGTGCGGTCAGGAAGACCCGTTCACATACAAATCCTACTGCATGTTCATGGACGGGCTGACCGCCGCGGTCCTTACAGATCGGGACACGGATCCCGGCACCGTCGCAAGGCTTTCGCTGCAGACAGATCTGTATAAGCTGCTGGATCTGTTCTCCTCCGGCGACGAGGCGGGCCGTCAGGAAGCCGCGTCCATGATGTGCGCCCTGGAGATCCTTCTGGACCAGCCCGATACATTTCTCCAAGGGGCCAGAAACGTCAGGAGCGATTTTAACTCTACCGTCTATTTTCGGCAGGTGCGGAACCTGACCGGCCAGACTTTGACCAAGACCTTTTACCGCCGTCTGAGCAGCCGCCTGTCAGAATCCTGCGCCGTGGAGGATCTGTTCGCCCTTATCTCGGAGTTCGAGACGGAAATGATGCGCATCACCATGCTGGACAATGAAGACGACAGCGCACAGGAGTTCCTTCAGACCTACCATACCGTACAGGACGCCTTCTTCGACGGTCTGGCGCGGCAGCTGGGGACAGAAAAGGACGCCCTGCTGCAGGATTTCGCCGCTTATCACCAAAACACTGAGGATGTGGTCATTTCCGCGGATTTCCTCCCGGAAGAAAGCATCGACTATCTGCGCCGGCAGAGCCAGAAGCTCCGTTCCAGCAAAAGCGCGGCTCTCTGTACCCGATGAGCCGCGCCTTTTTTCCGTTCCGAAACGCTATCCCAGAAAACGCTCCATCGCAAGGGCCGCGGAGCGGTCCCAGAAGTCCCAGCTGTGGACGCCCTCCCAATGCTCGAAGGTCAGATCCGCTCCCTTCTCCGCCAGGGCCTTCGCCAGGCGCGCGTTCCCGGAATACAGATCATCCTGTTCCCCGCATGTCATATAGATCGCGGGCAGCTTCTTCGGATCCGAGCGCTCAGTCAGCACGAACAGATCCGCCTCCGGCGGAATTTTCATATCATACCCGAATATCGCCTGGAATTCTGCCTGCTTCTGGAGCTGCGCCTTTCTTACGCGGGCGGTGATATCCGCCACCGACGAGAACGCCGCGCATCCGGCGTAGTTCTCAGGCGCGGTCAGCGCGCATTTCAGGGCCCCGTAGCCGCCCATGGAAAGTCCCATGATGTAATTTTTCTCCCTCGCGGCCGAAAAGCCGAAGACCCGCCGGCAGAATCCCGGCAGTTCCTCAAGGACAAACTGAAAATACTGCTGCCCCAGCACCATATCCGTATAGAAGCTTCTCTGCACCTCCGGCATTACGACCGCGGCGCCGTACTTCCTGGCGTACCGCTCGATGGAAGTATACCGGGTCCATCCAGTACAGTTGTCCGTCAGCCCGTGAAGCAGCCAGATGACCGGCGCTTCGGAAAGAGCCCCCGCGTCCGGCAGGATCACGATCATCGAAGTCTGAACCCCGATCTTCTCCGCATGAAAATCACAGCGCAAATATGCCATTTTCTCCATCCTCCTTCTCTATTTCCAGTCCCGGTACCCACCAGGACCACGTATTCCCGCAGCCGGTACCGCAGCCGGTACCGCAGCCGTTACCGCAGCCGGTAAAGCATCGTCCCCCGCTTATCGAACACCGCGTCGCCGTTGGTCAGCACATAGTCTTCGCCGCCCAGGATCGCCCTGCAGTAATCCTGAACCGACGCAAGCCGCCGTTTAAACGCCACTCCCCCGCCCAGCAGATTCGTCGTGTGGATGTCCGATCCGGCCGTGACAGGAAGATCATGCTCGTTGGCGTAGCGGATCGCCCGCCGGTCATATTCCGGATCATTGTGGCTTGCGCTCCGGCTGGAGGAATGGGCCGCGTTGATCCCCTCCACGCCGTCCACATACTCCGGGTACAGTCTGATCTCCGGGATATACCCGGCCTCCCGGAACGGATGGGCGTGGATGACCATGCCGCCGCCCTCATGGATCAGCCTGTACTGCTCCTTCACATCAGCGGTGCGGATCTCCGGATGGGCCTTCAGCCACTCCGGCGTGATCCCATAGATCAGGAACTCCGTACCCTTGTAACCTGCTTCATATCCCCAAAACACATCCAAGTCGTGTTTCCGGCCGTATTCCAATGCATTCTCGTAACCTGTAATAAACTCGTCCACCCATTTATCCCAGGGCAGCGCCCGGTCGATCCCGGTATTGCCGCCCCAGTTGTGGTCCGTTATGATGATCCCCGCGTAGCCCGCGAGATGGGCCGCCTCCGCCATCTCCGCGCCGGAATTATGCGCGCAGGCGCTTCCCGGCCGGGTGTGAAGATGTGTCTCGTAGAGGTAGGGGTAATCCTTTATTGCCATTGTTTCTGTCCTTTCTCTCTGGTTGTAGGAAAATTACCGGCAAAGTTTCCGGCTGAACTGCCATAAAAAACAGTCAATCTCCCGCCCAGGTTTATCTCTCTTTATCTGCTTGTCGCGATAAGTATACTCAAAACGCGGCAGGGATGCAATAACTTTCTTGCCGAAATGCGAAAAGAGCATCTCTGGCATTCTCATGCACACTGACATAATTATAACGCAGAAAAGGACGCCGCCGGCGTCCCTTCCCGCATATGAGGTATCGGTATACAGCAAAGATCATTTAATAAATTTCACTTCCGGATAGATCGCCTGCTTTG
>CANQGA010000046.1 GCA_947600145.1 uncultured Lachnospiraceae bacterium
GTAGGGCGGATAGACCGCGCCGTTGCGGGAAGAAAACTGCCGTCCCTTCTCCTGCTTCTTAAGCCCGTAGACCTGTCCCCAGGCGTAGGGATACCGGCCCACATCGTGGGGCGCATAGTCCGCCTCCCACACCGGGGTCTGCGCAAAGCGGAAAACCGGCCGGAGCATCCCTTTCACGTACTCCGTATCGAAAAGCAGGAACAAGGGCACCGACGGATAGCTGACGTCCACGGTCCCGATACAGCCGTTGGAATCATTCTCCTTGGACAAGAACAGAAGGTTCCCCTCCGGATCCTCCACCAGCTTATGCGCCGCGATGGCGTGGCGGTAGGCCATGATGCAGAGAAATGCGTAATCCTCCCCGCCGGCCTTTTGCGCCATCTCCGTGATCTCCCGATCCAGCGCGCCGCAGCGGGCAGTCACCTCCTCCTTCTCCGCAAAACTGTCCCGAATCGCTTCCGGGATTGTAGCCGCGTATTTTGTCCAGTATCCCCGCAGCCAGTTTCCGAAATAGTTGATGGACAGCAGATCGTCATAGGCCAGAACAAACTCCGCGGCGCATCCGTCCGTTCCCAGACTGCAGACCGCCTCCAGCGCCCTTTCGGCGGGGTCAAATATGATCTCTGTCTGAGGGCAGCGTCCGGCCAGATAGACATATCCCCAATCGATGGTGATATGATCTCCGCTGTGTCCCAGCGGCGTCTGGTCTGCCTTGCCCATCATTCCGTAGCGGATATCCCCGATGGTGTAAGCGCCGCCATTCAGTTCCGCCCGCTCTCTCTTTGCGGCATCCGACTCATTTTCCTTCTCCTGCTCGAAACGCATGCCGGTCACCAGATCCGCGCTGACCCGCAGCGTTACCGCAACGTACGCCCTGCGCTTCCGCAGCACCTGCACATCCACATAGCTGCACGGTCTGGACAGCAGCCGACGGTCATCCAGAAGAAGCGGCGACAAAAAGCGTACCGTAAGCTTCACATCGCTGTTCTCAAAGGAATACTCCGTGGAAGCAGGCGTGACAGATAATCCGGTCTGAGGTATGACAGTCTCGTCCGGCTCCAAAGCGCCCATAAAGCGGGCGCATTCTCCGTCCACGCAGACAAATCCGTCCAGTTTCTGTCTGGCTCCGCTCCAATGCTTTGCGTCCTCGTCATAGAGATGGTCCCCGCAGGACCATATGCTGAAATACGGGTCATGTGTAATCAGGGGAATTCCTGCCGCGCGCGTCACTTTCATTTTCTTCTCCTTCCTGCTGTCTAAAGCACCGCTGTGTGCATGATGATCCGGTTTTCCACCCAGTTTTTCTGATAATAGGTATTGGCCTCAAACGTGTCGCCGATCCGCTTCATGGCGGCGTACATGGCCTCCCGCATCTTCCCGGCTGCTTCCGCATAGTCCGTATCCTGGATCCGGTTTTCCATCTCATAGGGATCCCGCTCAAGATCGAAGAACAGCTCCGCACCGTCCGCCCGGTATACGGCGTACAGATACTTTTTCGTCCGGTAGGCGCGCCACTCATTTCCGTCTCCCCAGGCCGCTGTCGGGCCCGTACACATCATCAGCGCGCCTTCCTCCGTGTCCTCCTGCCCGGCCACGCAGCGGCTTAAGTCGTGCCCCTCAACTTCTTCCGGAACCGGAAGTCCCATCATCGACAGAAGCGTCGGCATCAGGTCCACGGTGTTGATCACGAAGTCGCGGCTTGCGCCCGCCTCCAGCTGTCCCTTTCTGCGGATCAGAAGCGGCACACGCACAGCCTCCTCATAGAAAATATTCTTGGCTCTCCTGCCGTGGGCCCCGAACAGCTCGCCGTGATCCGATGTAAACACCAGGATCGTATTTTCCTCCAGGCCCATCTGACGGATCCCTTCCGCCAGTCTCCCGATATTCTCATCCAGATTCGCCACCATCGCGTAATAAACCCGCATCCACTCAGTAAGCTGCCCACGTTCTTTTTCTGAAAGCTTCGCCCAGTTATCCGCATGGGGATCGTTGTCCGGAAGGTAGTTGGGCGGTAGCTTAAACTCCTTATCCGCCATCATCTCCAGGTACTTCTCCGGCACATTTTCCGGCACCCATGGGTCGTGGGGCGTCCCGTAGGACAAAAACAGCGCGAACGGTTCCCCCGCATCCGAAAGCCGGCGCAGCTGCCCAAGCGCCATATCCGTCTGCTCATCCGGCTCATACTTGCTGTAATAGATCTTCTCGGGACTGTTCAGATGATAGTAGGCCGTCCCGGTCATGTACTCATGGCGGAAATTGTACGCGGCGAAGAACTCATTGAAGCCCAGCCGGTCCCTTCCCTGGGGAATATAGGAATTCTTCGGGTCGTAATGATTGCCCAGCTCCGCGGCGTACATGTGCCACTTGCCGATGTAAGCCGTATGGTAACCATTTTCATTCAGCACGTCGGCGAAGGTGTGATGGTTCGTATTCATCCGGATCTCATTGATCACCATGCCGGTGCTGGTCGTATATTTGCCTGTAAACAGAGACGCCCTGTAGGGCGCGCACACCGGGTGTCCGCTCACCGCCTGGCGCAGGTTCACGCTCTCCGCGCACAGCCGGTCGATATTCGGCGTGTGGGCGTTGGCGTCCCCAGCGTAGCCCAGACTCTGGTATCGGAGCTGGTCGGCAAACACATAGATCAGATTCGGTCTCGTCTGATTCATTGTCAAAATACCTCCTTTTCCGCCGGGCACTGCCCGGCAGCCGTTCCCTCTCAGTCCTCGACAGCCGCCTTCCGGCTGTTGATCCTGCGGATCACTTCCATATCAAATTTCGGTTTCCGGTCATAAGTGTAAAGACCGTTCAGCTCCTGCTCCACGTCGTAGAGCTGGGTATAGCAGAAGCCGAACATCCTGGGATGGTCCAGAAGCGCGTCCGTCAGTCCCTTATACCTGTCCAGAAATTCCTCCTCAGTCGCGGGCCCTGTCCCATAGCCCCAGCCGGATTCTATCGTTTTCTCCACGTCCCATTTGATGCCGCCGTACTCGCTGATGAAAAACGGAACTCCTTCCAGAAACTTCTGGCGGTTTTTGTGGCTGTCACAGGGCTTGCCGCCTGCGGCGAAATCCGCGTAATGCTGTGCGAAAAGCTGCGGATCCTGGGTATAGTCATGGAGATCAAAAATATCGGTCTCCACATGGAAATTCCCGCTGGTGTCGATACAGGGGCGCGTGCTGTCAAAGCGCTTTGTCATCCGATAGACAATGCGGAGCAGATCGTCGTCCTGTTTGCGCCCTTCGTAGTCCCAGGTCTCATTAAACGGGCACCAGCCGACGATGGCAGGATGGTTGAAATCCCTGGACACGGCCTCCATCCACTCCGGAAGAAAATGCTTCAGGCCGTCCGGCGCGCTCACGTCCAGTCCCCAGTTGGCGTACTCGCCCCAGACCAGATAGCCGAGCCGGTCGCAGTGGTATAAAAACAGCGGTTCAAACACCTTCTGATGCAGGCGTGCGCCATTAAAGCCCGCCTCCAGGGAGAGCTGAATATCCCTGATCAGCGCGTCCTCCGAAGGCACCGTATAGATTCCGTCCGGATAGAAGCCCTGATCCAACACCAGCCGCTGGAACACGGACCGGCCGTTAAGCAGTACTTTCTCCCCCTCAATCTTCACCTCGCGCATCCCGAAATAGCTGTGTACCAGGTCCTCCCCGAACTCCAGTTCCAGATCATAAAGTCTGCCGCTGCCGGCCTCCCAGAGATGCAGCTCCGAAAGCGCAATGGTCACGGACACATTGCCGGCGCACGCAGACGCCTTCGCGCTTCCGCACGCCTTTCCCTCATAAAACGCCCTGGCTGCAATGACGCCGTTTCCTTTCACCATCGCCTGCACTGTCACTGTGCCGTCAGCGATATTGGGACAGTAACGAACCTGCTCGATATACCGCTCCGGCACAAATTCCATCCAGACTGTCTGCCAGATTCCTGTCGTTCTGGTATAATGGCACCCGTAAGAGCCAAAGCGGCCGGACTGCTTTCCCGAAGGCTGCGCACCGCTTGCCGTATCGTCCCCCGCGCAGACAGACAGATGATTCTCCCCCGGCTGTACAAGACCGGTAATATCAAATGTAAAGGATGTGTAACCCCCTCTGTGGACGCCTGCCTCCTGTCCGTTCACCCAGACCCGGCACTCGTAATCTACAGCGCCAAAATGCAGAAGTACGCGTCCGGCTGTCTGCTCCTTGGTAAGCATAACCGCCCGGTGATACCACACCGCCCGCATGAAATCCTTATATTCGATCCCGCTCAGCCTGCTCTCCGGGCAGAACGGAACAAGAATTTTCCGGTCCAGCTCTGTTCTCTCATAGAATTTCCGCTCGATCCCGCTGTTTCCAAAGTCAAATGCAAAATCCCATTCCCCATTCAGATTTAACCACTGCTCTCTCCGCATTTGCGGCTGCGGATGCTCCGGTCTAGGCATTGTCATCCTGTTTTCTCCATTCAAAAGATGCTTCCGGGCAGGGCAGTTGTCCTTTCCGTAAACATTTCTGCCCTGCCGGTAAGATTACTCCGGTTATCGTTCAGCATTTACGGGAACTTCCCCGCAAATGTCTGATTCAATCATACCATAGATGAACTTGAAAAAATACTTCTTATTTTTACCTGATACTCTCCTTTTTTGTCAGCGGGACATCTGCCGCTCACATCCGGACCCGTTCAGGCCAGAAGCGAAGGAAGCAGATGCTCGATGGCTTTATTTCGCAGTACGCTCAGCGCCTCCTGGCAGTCGCTGCGGCCGATCCGGTTCTCGAATTCCTCCGGATCCTCGGAAAGATCCAGAAACTCTCTGCCCTGCTCCGTCCCCTTCTGCACATGGATGTATTTTCTCGTTCCATCCGTGACCGCAAGGAATCCTTCGCCTTCCGCGAACGTATACTCTCTCTCCCACTTGGGATCCCCCAGGTCCTTTCCGTCACACTCCGGGATGGGTACGCCCGCGGCCGCAAGGCAGGTAGGCAGAAGATCCGTAGAGTTCACCAGGCGCTTATCCGCTATCGGCGCAGCCTCGCCCGGATACCTCACAAGCAGCGGGATATGCCACACTTCCTCGTATGCGCAGTTATGTTTGCCCCAGAGGCCGTGGCTGCCCATCATCTCACCGTGGTCGGCGGTAAACAGGATCAACGCGTCCTCCCCGTATTTCTCATAAACCGCGGAAAGGATCTCGCCGATCTGGTCGTCGATCAGCTTCACATTCGCACAGTAGCTGGTCAGGAAGCGCTTCCAATACTCCTCAGAATAGTTTTTGCAGGCGTTCCCGTCGGCGGATCTGCTCACGTCAACATTGGCGTTTTTCCCTCCCACATAGCTGTCGTGCTGGATCCGGTCCGTCCCGTCCAGCTCCCCCGGCTTTCTCTTCCGTCTCGGGAGATTCTCTGTATCCACCTGCCGCAGATACTCTTCCGGCGCGTCAATGGTATAATGAGGCCCGCTGAAGGACACCCAGGCAAACAGCGGCTGTTCCGCATCATAGCTTTTCAGGAATTCAACCGTCTTTCTTCCAACCCATGCGTCCGGGTGCCACCCGGCAGGCCCCGGGAACGGAAATACCTTCTGATACTCCCGGTTCCACACGGCGTCCCGGTAATCCTTCAGATATCCCGCGGCATCCAGTTCCTTGCTGTAGTCATCGTAAAACCAGACCGAAACCTGTTTATCATCCTCCAGTTCCAGATGATCGATCCCCAGGCTCTCATAGTAAGCCTTGAATTCATCATAGGGCAGAGTCACATCCGGGCGCGTCTGCCCATAGGGCACCGGGGCGAAATGACATTTCCCGCACATCGCCGTATAGTATCCTTCTTTCTTCAGGAGCTGGAACAGGTTCGGCGCACCGGCGTCCAGCGGGCAGGGGCGGAAATTGCTGTAAGCCCCGTTCTGATGGGGATACCTGCCTGTCGCCATGCTGCAGCGGGCCGGCAGACACCAGGGGCTGGTGGTGTACATCCGTTCAAACTCGGTGGAAGTCTCGCACAGCCTGTCCAGGTTCCGCGTCCTGACCGCTTCATTCCCGCAGAAGCTTAAGGCCTCTCTGGTCAGCTCGTCACAGGTGATCAGCACAATCGCTTTTGCTCTCCTCATATCCTCCTCCTTGGAGCCGTCAATTCTCTGAATTCTCTGATTTTAAGTATAGATTGTGCTTTCTGCATTTTCAATTTGCGACTTTTTGTAAATATGTGAAAACGTGATTTCCCCTCTATGCCATTTTGTTTTCATGTGCCTTCCATGCATGAGCCTAAAAAAAGCGGCCGCTCCGTCCCGCGAAACGTCCGCCTTTTACATGCCATTTTAATTTTCAGTCATCTTTTTTGCGTCTCTGCTCCCGATACTGCCCCGGCGTGATTCCTTCTATGCTCTTAAACTTGCGGACAAAACTCGCCACGTCGATATAGCCGATCTCCGCCACGATCTCCTTGACCTGCATTTCGCTGTTTATCAGCAGTTCCCTCGCCTTGTCCATGCGCAGCATGGTGACGTACTGCACGAAGGAGCACCCTGTCTCCTGCTTGAAGAATCGGCTCAGATAGTTGGCAGAGATGTCAAACGCTTCCGCCACAGTCTCCAGGCCCATCTGGTTCTCCGTAAAGTGCTGATTCACATAATTTAAGATCTCCAGTTTCAGCTGGTTCTGGCTGCTGTCCTTAAATTTCCGGTACTGTCTGCAGATCTCCTGCACCAGATGGGTCATCTTTTTCCGGAATTCCTCCAGATTCGCAAAAGTGCAGACCTCCTTCATATCCACTTCTTTAAGCTCAAAGCCTTTCATCTGGTCCATGGTCTTAACGGTCACATTGATAATGTCAAAACACAGACACTGCATAAACAAAAATGACTGGGACTTCTCGATCTCCGCCAGCATATTGTCCAGGGCTTTAACAGCCTCCTCCTCGTTCGCCTGCTTCAGGCACTGGATATAGACGGCCTGCTCCAGGACCGGATACTGGATATTCGCCTCCTGCTTCTCCATCTCCTCAAACAGATGGATCTTTTCCCGCCCCAGCATCAGGAAATTGTTGGCAACCGCAGTCGCCTCCATGAAGGACCGGCTGATTTCCATCAGATCTTCATAGATGCGCCCTACACAAAACGGAAGTTCCAGACCCTGCTCCTCTTTCAGACGGCTGAAAAGCTGCCCGGCAACCACCATCCGGATATCCTTTGCCCCCCCAATTTCCTTTTCCTGACAATTCACAATAATGGCGAAACCGTCATCCTTCAGAATATCCAGCCCGTAAATATGCGAATGCGGATGGATCTCCTTGGACAATATGGAAAGAATCCGAATGCTCTCCTCCTGCTCAAACTGCATATCTGCCGGGAGAGGGATCAGAATCGCAAAGGAATATCGGTATCCCAGGTTCACGGCGGCGGATTTAAGCATCATCTCCAGCTCTTCCCGGGAAGCGAAATTGCCTTTCAGCAGCCGGCGCAGGCAGGCCGCCATCACCATGGGCCGCTGACGGTTCACCAGCGCATTCAGTTCCTGGTTGCGGTTCTGAATATCGTCCCATTTCCCGCTGATAAATTCAAATTCATTGCCTGTGTCCGTCACCTCGTCCGCCGCGCCCTCTTCTCCGCCGGAGACTCGGTTCAGAAGTTTCTGAACCGGCTGAAAATTTCTCTCGGACAAGAGAACCGCCAGAAGCAGGCCGAGGAAAAACAGCAGGGCGATCAGACACAGCAGCCCCGACAGAATCGGATCATCATAGCGGTAAAATACGTTCTGGTCTGTCACCGCCACCAAAAAGAAACCGGTATCGGCTGAAATCGCCTTCGTCACTATATAATTTCGCCCGTTAAACCGCTCCCGCTCTATTGCGCCTCCCGTCTGAAACAGGCTCAAAGCTCTGCTGTCCATCTGCGCCCGGTCTTCCGCCCTCTCATCCGTGGCCCGCAACGTATAGATATTCTGGTATCTGGAATTAAACAGGTAGATGGTGGAGTCCATCGAATAATAAGTTCGGAATATATGCTCCATTGCCTTCTCATCCAGGCCGAATCCCAGCGTCGCGATGGGAATCTGATTCATATACGGGATCGGATACAGGAAAAACACAATGCCTTCTTTTTTCTCTTCATCGTCATGAAGGAGCATCGATACCGAGCGCTTCTCCGAATTGATCTTCTGAAAAAAGGCAATCAGATTCAGATCTCCGTAGGGAACCATACTCTCCTGAAACGTCATATAGGCCATTCTGCCGCCCTGGGTATAAATATAGCGGTCGCCGCGCAGGTACAGAAACGGAGAAACTTCCTCGCTCTCGTTCCCCACCATCTCCCCATAGGTCTGCATCTGGGCCAGGATCAAGCCCTCGTCGATGGCCACGGCCTTGTTGCGCATATCGTCCAGCTGTCCTGCCATATCTGTATTGGAAAAATGATAGGCAGCGTTGGTCATGGTCCCCATCATGTAATCGATCTTCTGCATCACCTGAACCAGCATCGCCTGATTATTCTGATCCAGTTCACGTCTCATGGTGACCCGGTTGCTGTAGTAAAAAAAAGCGCCAAGAACCAGCAGCGGGATTACCGCCACAAAAACATAAGACAGCATCAATCTCTTTTTCCAGCTGATCTTTTTCATTTGTTCCTGTTCCTCTTTCTACAGCAGATTTTACCGTATTGGAACCTGCTTTATACCTTATGAATTCAGAAAATATTATATCAAATTTATTTGTACGCAGGCAATCTGTCAATTCCAGAAAAATATGTTCCTCTTTACTATCTTCCATATGTATTTTTTTCACGATATGCCATTTTGTAAAATTGTCATGCCAATAGATCCCCGTGTGCAAAAACGCATACAATTCCTGCAGTTTCATCAGCACAGAAAAGCAGGCCCCAATCCCCGCAATTTGCGGAAAGTGCGGCCTGCCGTATCTCTCAAATATCTCGCTCACATCACATCATTTCGCTCACGCACACCGCCCCATACGGCCGGATGCTCATCCGGTAGGCACTGCCCGCACCGAGCGCCTTCTCGATCATCTCAATATACTCATCCACGATGTCGTTGGGCAGCATCGCCATGATCACTCCCGCGAAGCCGCCGCCGTGGACGCGGCAGGCGCCCCTCTGCTTCTCCGCGATAAACAGCTCCGTCAGCGCCAGGGCGATCGTGATGCCCTGCTCCTGGACGGCCGCCTCCGTATAGCAGTTCTGCAGCCATTTCCAGGAGGAATTGCCGGAAGCCGTGATATTGGCCAGGAAATCGCCGAAGCGCCCTTCCTTCAGGGCCGCCACTTCGGCGTCCACACGCTTATTCTCTTCGAAGAAATGCAGAGCACGCATGACGGACCGGTCCCCGGCGTAAGCCCGGACCTCCGCCAGCTGTCCGATCACCTGATCTTCCGTAATCTGGGCGCAGACCTCCTTGCCGAAGAATTCCGCCACCTTCTTCATCTCACTGGGAACCGACGAATAATCCGCGCTGAGATCCGCGTGGCCTTTGCCGGTATTTACAATGATCAGGCTGTGATCCTGCGACGCGAAATCAAACTCGATCTTCTCCACCTTCGGAGCCTGGGGCTCATAGAAGTCAATCGTGATCAGGCCGCCCACCGCGCAGGCCATCTGATCCAGAAGGCCCGACGCCTTGTTCCAGTAATGATTTTCCGAATATTTGCCGATATGGGCATAGGCCACCGCATTCATGCGTCCGTCGTTAAAAAATGTATTCAGCATGGAACACAGAAGCATCTCAAAGGCAGCGGAGGAACTGACGCCCGCGGAACTGATCACATTGCTGGTGATGACCGCGTCAAAACCTCCCACTTCGTACCCGGACTCTTTAAAGCCCATCAGAAGTCCCTTCACCAGATCCTCCGTCCCGGCCATGGCCGGGCTGGGAGCCAGATCATTTAAGTCGATCGCAAACTCCTGATCAAAGGTCTGGCTGACGATCCGTACCTTGTCCGTATGATTGACGGCTGCCACGCCGACACAATCGAGATTGATGCTTCCGGCCAGAACCTTGCCGTGATTATGGTCCGTATGATTGCCGCTGATCTCCGTGCGGCCAGGCGAACTGAACAGCTTTATATCCGCCTCGCCGAACTTATCCGCGAAATCCTTCACCAATGTCTGATAGCGGGTCACATTCGCGTCGGCGTCAGAACCATACAGCTTCCCAAACAGTTCCTTCGCCGATGCGGCTTCAAGCCGTTCCAATGTCTCTCTGATATTCATTTCCAAATCCCTTCCGCCGCGTCCATGCGGCACTGAATCGATATCTGCCTTATCCGGACGGGATCAGCTGCCATAAGCCTGCATATATTTGGTCATATCAATATACCAGGTGTCGTCGACCTTCTTCATCGGGATCACTTCCTCCGCTGACTGCGTCTCGCCGTCGGCAGTGAGCGTCATCGACACCTGCACATAGGCATGATAATCATCGGTATACTCCGTTTCTATGACCTCAATCTCCATGGTCGGCCAATCCATCGTATCTCCCAGCAAAGGAACCAGACCCGGCAGCAGATCATACATGGTTTCCATATCCATCGTCGGGATTCCGGCCTGGTCCATGAAAAACTCCGCTATGCCGTAGACCGCTTTCAGCTGAGCCTGGAAGGTCGGATCGAAGCACTCGATCACCCGGTTATAGTCCATATCATTGAAAGAGTTTTCCAGCTTCTCAAGCGTCTTCTCCGGCCCGTCTGTCACCTGCGTGTAAACGACATAGACAGTAACCGCGACAGCCGAGCACAGCAGAAGCATCAGAAACAGCTTTACCAGACCGGACATGCCCGCTTTCACCGCGGGCGCGGCCGCAGAACCGACTGCCTGCATGCCATAACCCGGTACCCCGCCTGCCGGCATTCCATAGCCCGGGGCTCCTGTATTCGGGACTCCGTAGCCTGGGGCTCCATAACCCGGGGCTCCCGCGTTCGGGGTTCCGTAACCCAGCGTTCCGTAATCCGGCATACCCGCGTTCGGCGTTCCATAGCCTGGCGTTCCTGTATTCGGGACTCCGTAGCCTGACGTACCATAACCTGGAGCTCCTGCATTCGGGACTCCGTAACCTGGCGTTCCTGCATTCGGAACCCCGTAACCAGGCGTTCCATAACCTGGGGCTCCTGCATTCGGGACTCCGTAACCAGGAGTCCCGTAATCCGGCACGCCCGTGTTCGGCATTCCATAGCCCGGGGTTCCCGTATTCGGGACTCCGTAACCAGGCGTTCCATAACCTGGGGCTCCCGCGTTCGGGGTTCCGTAACCCGAAGCGCCTGTATTCGGAACTCCGTAACCAGGAGTCCCGCCGTCAGGCGCGCCGTATCCCGGCGCGCCCGTCATCTCTGATCCCATCGGCACAGAGCCGTCCGGCATCTGTCCAGTATTCGGTTCCATAGTATTTCCTCCCGATCAGTCCGTCATCTTCGCCCCGCAATTCTCACAATACAGAGAACCGGAGGTATTGGGATGTCCGCAGTTCGGGCAGAACGCCGCAGGAGCAGCCTCCTGGCCGCCTGCCGCCGCGGGATCTGTATACATCTGCGCCTGAGCCGCCGCTGCCTGAGCTGCTGCCTGGGCCGCTGCCGCCGCCTGGGCTGCCGCTGCCGCCGCGCGCTGCTGCTTCTTCTCCGCGGACTGCTGGCGCATCGCCTTCACGTCCGCCGCCACCATGGCCGGCACGCTGGTCTTCACCAGGCCGAAGACCACCGCTGCCGACAGCAGTACCATCACAGCCCAGATGATGATCGCCACCGGATTCATCGCGTATCCGGACTCGGCGATCGAATACGAAGTGGAATTCAGGATCTCATAGCTGACGCTGTTTCCGCTCGCCTGACGGGTCATCCCCATCTCGGCGAATCTGTCCTCCGTGGCCTCCGACGGCTTATCCAGAGACCGCTCCAGGCCGCCGAATTCCACCGTATAGGTAATGCTGTGATCTTCGGTCACGCCTGACAGGAACTCACCGTAATCCGCGCTCTCAATAAACGCGAAATGCTTCTTTACATTCAGGGCTCCGCCTTCCGAAGCCTTCTGGATGTTGAGGGAGCCGCCGAAAACGTCCTCGCTGACTTCTGACAGGTCGCTGGCGCTTCCGGTCTGGGTGATAATGATCTGGAACCCTTCTTCACCTGCCGCCGTCGTGATCTCTGTCAGCTCTTTGCCCCTCTTCTGGAGCCGGCTGACGATCTGGGACTGCTCCGACTCACTGGGCGTTTCACTCATCGTCAGGGTCACGACCCTGGTCATATCATCCGCGCTCTTCGCCGCAGTATGGATATCCGTATGGCCGATCAGATACGTCTTGCGGATCAGGGCCTCCACCGTCAGCGTGGTCACGCGGTCGCTTCTGGCATATCCGTATCCGGAGTAACTGTCGTCGCTGTTCAGGTAGAAATACGAATCCGCGTTCGGGTCCTCAGTCATCAGGATGCCGTCGGCAGTCTTCACATAATAGGTCAGATAGACATTGCCGTATTCATTGCCGCCGTAGGCGCTCACATCCATATCCTCTTTCCACGAGCTGGCGAAGCCGAAAATGCCTTCGTCAGAGGCGGCGCTGGAAATGGTGATCAGATTGCCCTCCGTCGTAAGGAAGCTCTGGTTGAATGCGTTCAGGGCCGCCAGGTTCATGCCCTTGCCTTCCACAGTCACCGTGCTGCCGTCCTCATAGACGCCCCATTCCGGCGTTGTTCCGGAGGGAGCGTTGGCATTGATAAACGCTTCGATCTCGTCCCCCTTCTCGCTCATGGACGCTCTCGGGATATAAAGAACGTAAGTCCGGTCAAAATTATCGACCCCGTTCACCGCGGTCAGAACATCCATTTTCTCAAGAGAAACATAATCAAGCGTATTGATCTGGATCCTGGATCCGGCGTCATAGCTTGTGCCGTCGA
This sequence comes from uncultured Lachnospiraceae bacterium, assembly GCA_947600145.1. Taxonomy (GTDB): domain Bacteria; phylum Bacillota; class Clostridia; order Lachnospirales; family Lachnospiraceae; genus UBA3402. Next base: position 12,861 of record CANQGA010000046.1, read on the forward strand.
ATACCACCTTTGTGGTTCCTGATTCAAAGATATGATCCGCGTTGCCGGAGTCGACCAGGCCGGCGGAGACCAGGGCATTCTTCAGCCATCCGAGAAGATCCGTGCTGGTGAATCCCTCCGTCACCTGGAACCCGGTCGCCCACACGGAATCAGGCGCGATCATTTCCAGCTGTACTTCCTGGCCCATGATCGATTCGACTTTCGCCTTATAATCGATGGGGGACTCGAACGCCAGCTCCACATGATATCTGTCCGTTCCGTCCGCGTTGCTGTATGTATAGGTAAATTCATCCGGGCACTGCGCCTCGATCACCGCGTTCAGCGCGTTGATGTCTCCGTGGAAATTCTCCGCGAACACGCTGGCTGAGATCGCCACATCCATGACACGCACGCCGGACAGGTCTTTATTTACTGTCAGCTGGGTATCGACAGAGGAGCCGTAGGAACTGCAGCCGGCCAGAACCAGAAGCGCCAGGACCCCCGCCGCAAGAATCTTGATTCTTGTAATCAACGTTTTTCCTTTCATGTTCTTCGCTCCTCCTTTTTAATAATTGATGATCCATTTGCCGGACTCACGGACCAGTCTTATGGAAGAAGACCTGACCGAATCCGGTGTCTCTCCATCCTTATACCGTTCTACCGAGATGTATCTTACGATCGCCGAATCAGGATCTTCCTCGTCATACTCCACCTCAGTCACCAGCATGCGGATATCAGAAACATCTTCCAGGCTGCTTCCATAGAAATCCCACACAGTCAGTCCGCTTTCACGCCGCTTCGCGGCCAGGTACATCTGCCGGAACTCACTGCCGTAGCAGTCCAGGAACTTATCCTCGTCGTGCTTTCTGAGCGCCGTCTCCAGCTTTTTGACCGTTCCCTCCGGACCGGACGGCGCACGGTTTGCCGCGAACGCCAGGGCGATCCACGCGACAACCAGCACCAGGGCGGCCACCGCAAATACATTCTTCGTGTATTTCTTCATATTCTTCTTTTCTCCCTCCGATACGTTTTCACAGATCCGCAGAGACTGCCTGCTTTATCAACACAGGGGCTCCCACTTCCATGGAAGCCCCGTTTTCGTATCTCATTCACATGATTTTAATATATCATATCAAACAGATCAGACATTCCGCCAAGCGCGCTGGAAGCCGCAGAAGTAGCCGCGTTGGTGACAACGCCGCGGATCACAAACACCAGGACGATCAGGAGGATCAGCTGGATCAGCAGGCTCATAAGGAAGGTCGCGTCCCCGTTGCCGCCGCTCATAACGCTGGCCAGCAGATATCCGGAGATCACGCTGGAAACAAGCCAGAACAGCACCAGCGCGATTACGATCTCATACATCGCGATCTTAACCATCAGAAAGATAAGCAGGACAACGATCGCGTCCAGTACCAGCGTGACGCAGGACATGCCGATCGCCGTCTGTACATTCAGGGACGGATTGTGCTTACGTACGGCCAGAGAGAAAATGATGCCGTAGACGATACGGATCACAGCCGTCGCAAACGCGACTCCAAACGCGATCTTGAAGCAGATGCTGAAGCCATACTCCAGCAGCTCACCCGGGAAGATCAGCATTACCAGGATCAGGATGATGAGTGTGGAGATCCCTCCGAGCAGATACTGGGCATTCTTGGCCGGATCTGTCATCGCCTTCTGAAGCGTAGCGCCGGGCGCCTTGAAAAGTCCTGTCAGAAGCTCTTTCAGCTCCGTGGTCATGCTCGGCTGCATCGGCATGATGGGCTGCTGCGGCGGGATATACATACCGCCCTGATACGGATTGCCCTGGTAGGGCGGCTGCTGTCCCGGCATCTGCACAGGCTGCTGTCCCGGCATCTGCGCGGGCTGCTGTCCCGGCATCTGTGCGGGCTGCTGTCCCGGCATCTGTGCGGGCTGCTGTCCCGGCATCTGTACAGGCTGCTGTCCCGGCATCTGCTGCGCCGCCTGCTGGGCAGCTGCCATCTGCTGAGCCGCCGCCTGCTGGGCAGCCTGCCGCTGAGCCGCCGCCTGCGCTGCCAAAGCCTGGGATTCCGCTACTGCCTTCGGGCAGTCGCACGCGGCTCCGTCAATCTGCTTTCCGCAATACTTACAAAACTTTGCCATTTTTGTTTTCTCCTTTTCCCTTTATTTAATTATTTGAATAACTTACATAATATGTATCGAGGATCCATTCTCCATCCTCAAAATGATAGGTTGCGCTCATCGCGCCGACGCCTTTGGCTGTTCTCTGCTCATATCCGGAAGAAACCTCGGACACGCCTGTAACCTCCATATCCGTCTTCATGGTTACGCTGGCCTGCAGTCTCCCGTCCCAGTACTCAAAGTCATCCAGGATCACCGTCGGGTTCTTGTTCTCCATATGGGTGATGTAATCCGCATCCACGCTCCGGCCAAGCGTCCATACCGCGTCCCCATAACCGTTCTGAAGCTCCTCGGGCATATCCGCCGCTTCCTGTCCGGACACCGCTCCCTCCATGAGCTTTCCCCAGTATTCGGCACACTTTGACCCCAGCGCCTGCAGCTGCTCATCGCTCATATAGGGAATCCACATCTGCGCGTAATCTCCGTCGCCCAAAAACGCCGCTTCCTGTTTGTACGGCTCCATGCCGGGTCCGCCGACTTCGATGACATGCGTTCCCTCGAAGATATCGGAGATCGTGTAAATGACCTGATCGCCGGACTTCATCACCTCCGCGGTCTCATCGTTCAGCAGAACGCCGTCGATCTTCACTTCCAGCATCGGGGCCGCGCTGATCTCCACATCATTCAGAAGGTTATCCATCAGGGATATTCTCCAGTCGTCGACCACCTTCCACTTCTTTTCACGGCTCTTGGTCAGCTGTACATGGATCGTGGACTTGGAAGTATTGGTCTTAGTGGTATACGAAACCTCATATTCCGAGAGGAGTCCGCCGCCTCCGCTGTTCTTGGTCGCCCGGTTGACCGAATAATTGGTAATATCCTTCATGTCGGAGGCTTCCATATAGTTCTGATACGCTTCCAGACTTAAAAACGGCGAAGACGGCATATTCAGGTACGAATACGCTTCCGCCCAATTTTCCTGAGTCACAGCTTCCATGTAACCGTTCACCACGGTTCTCGGATCGCCCAGCGTCTGGATCCGGTTATAGCAGAGGAAACCGATCACCAGCAGGACCACTGCCTCAACCGCTATGATCACCGTGCTGCGCGATATCGGTCTGCGCTCCGTCTGCCTTACGGGCTGCACCGGGGGATTCACTCCCTGCGGCCCCCAGCCCTGGGGCGGGTTCTGTCCTCCCGGCATAATCTTCGGCGGGTTCTGTCCTGCTCCTGCAGTCTGTCCCGGCTGCGGGGTCTGTCCCGGTACCTGTCCCGGCTGCGGGATTCTCCCCGGTACCTGTCCCGGCTGCGGGATCTGCCCCGAAGCCGCCTGTCCCGGCTGCGGGATCTGGCCTGCTCCTGCAGCCTGTCCCGGCTGCAGACGCTGCATCAACGCCGGATCCAGGGCAGTCTGACCGCCGTTTCCCAGCGGCTTCCCGCATACTTCGCAAAATGTCGCGCCGTCATCATTCTGTGTTCTGCAATACGGACAATACATGCCTGTCACCTCGATCCTTCAATCTCGACAATCAGATTCCTGTTTGCCAGTTCATATTCATTAAATGCCGAATCTCCCATTCTGTCAAACGCAGCCGGCTCGTAGATCGGATTGTACCAGGACTTGGAACGGAAATACCGATCCAGATCATCGGAATTAAACTTTCTTCCCAGTCTGGCGTAGATCTCGTTCCGCGCGTACGCCAGCATCTCATCGCTCAGCCCTGAAAGCTCCTGATATGTATAGTAACGGCTGTTGCTGTACGGAAGAATATAATCCTGATCAAATCCGCCGATGATTCCCGGAACCGCCGCCGTCGTCTGCTGCATCGCAGGCAGCTGTGCGGAAGGCGTCTGGGCCGCTGTGGGCAGCTGATAAGCCGCTGTCGCCTGCGTTTCGACCGCCGGCGTCGTCCCGTCCACCGAATAATTGCTTCCGTCCAGGCCGAGCACGGTCACGGCTTTCTGATCGCCATAGTCCAGAATCCCTTCGCCCGACGTCTCCGCCTCTGTCTGGTCCTGAGCCGTCGAACTGGCCATTCCGGGCGCTGCCGTCAGAAAGACAAACGCCGCGGCTGCAAGCACAATGAGAACGCCCAAAATGCCGATCGCCGCTTTGGATCCACCACTTGCTTTGTTCATTTGATCTCCCTCCATCAGGAATTTAATATCGTAAATATTATACTCGCAACCATGGTACGCTTCAAGTAATTTTTATAAATTTCACGATTTTTTTATCAAATTAGATAGAAAAAAGCCATCCGGCCCCGCCCTTCCCGGGCGTTCTGGCCGGATGGCCCCTGTTCTCCCTTCTTCTCAGATCGCCAGAATGATCCCGCCGTCGCTGGCGTAGACCGTCGCGACGCCGGCCGTCTCCGTGATCAGCACTTCTTTAAAAGGAACCAGCTTCAGAAGCTCCCGCTTCACGAGTTCCGCCCGTTCCCGGTTATTGCAGTGGGCGATCACCGGGATCCGCTCCTCCGGCCGCTCCGCCCGGCTGACCGCGGCGGCGCACATCTTCACCAGCGCCTTATTGATCCCGCGGGCCTGGTCCAGCTTGATGATCACGCCCTTCTCGGCGCTCATGACCGGTTTGATGTTCAGGGCCGTGGCGAAAAACGCCGAAAGTCCCGTAAGCCTTCCGTTCTTCTTCAGCGCGTCCAGGCTCTCCAGCACGAAATAGGTGCGCATCTTGTCCGCCTTGAACGCCTCGATCTTCTCCACGATCTCCCCGAACTCCATCCCCGCTTCGCTGTACTCCTGGATCATCATGGCCAGCCGCATCTCCCCCGGCGACGCCGACCAGGAATCGATGACCGCGATATTCTTCGGCCCGAACTCCTCCTCGTACATCTTCCTGCCCACCACTGCGCTGTTATAGCTGCCGCTCAAGGGGCTGGACAGCGTGATCACATAGACATTCTCCTCCGGGCACATATAAGCCTGCTTGAAGGTCTCAGGCGACGGACAGGCCGTCTTCGGGCAATTCGGGCTCTCCCGGACCAGTTTCAGGAACGCCTGCTGGTCAAAGGTCTCGTCATCGATGACATGCACATCGTCCACCTGCAGCGTCAGCGGAATGATCTGAAAATGCGGATCCTTCCTCATCTCCTTCGTAATATCCATGCAGCTGTCGCCAATAATCTTATAACTCATGTCCCCCTCCATGTCCGCTGTTTTGCACATAGTATCAATTACTACATTTGATTATAATAAATGCCGCAGTAAATGTCAATGGTTTCCACTTGTTTTCGTGATAAGGGTCCCTGAGATAATATTACGGCGGCCCGTTTTGGGGCCGCCGTCTGCGAAACAGTTTTATTTTACCAGCTGCATCATGATCTCATTGCTTCTCGCCAGGAACTCCGTCATGCGCTCCGGGCTTAAGCTGCCGTGGCTTAAGGAAGCCATATCGTAGAGCTGCTTACAGATCTTCTCCGTCAGCTCGCCTTCCTCATGTCCCAGCACATACTGGACCAGCTTGTGGTTGGCGTTTAAGACCAGGGTCTCGCCCATACCGCCGAACATATCCGGATCCATGCCGTACATATTGTACATCCGCATCATGTCCTGCATCCGGCGGTTCTCCTCGGACAGCGTGATCATGGATGCCAGCTGCTCGTCTTTCAGCTTCTCCACCTTGATCTCCAGCTTGTCGTTGCCGATGGCCTTCTTAAAGGTCTCCGTCAGCTTCTCGCTGTCAGCCTTGAAGCTTTCCGCGTCCTCCTCCTTCACTTCCTCCTTGAAGGTGGAGCTGACGTCCGCGTCGATGCGCAGGAACTTGACGCCCTCGTGCTTCTGCTCCAGCTGATTGATGAACGGACTGTCGATGGTGTGCTTTAAGATGACCGCGTCAAGGCCTTCCTTCTTAAACATGTTGATGTACTGGCCCTGTTCCTTCTCATCGGTCACATAGTAAATGATATTCTCGTGCTTCTCCTTCGCCGCGTCCAGGCAGTCCTGCAGCGTCAGGTACTTGCCGTCGAGGTTCCTGAAAATGATGTAGTCCTTCATCTTCTCCTCGAACTTCTCATCCTTTAAGCAGCCGAACTTGATGAAGGGGCTGATATCGTCCCAGTATTTCTCGTAATTCTCCCGGTCGGTCTTGCACATGCCGGACAGCTTGTCGGCTACCTTCTTCGTGATATAGTCGGAGATCTTCTTCACGAAGCCGTCGTTCTGCAGCGCGCTTCTGGACACGTTAAGCGGCAGATCCGGGCAGTCGATGACGCCCTTTAAGAGCATCAGGAATTCCGGGATCACTTCTTTAATATTGTCCGCGATGAAGACCTGGCTGTTGTACAGCTTGATCGTGCCCTCCAGGCTGTCGTACTCGGTGTTGATCTTCGGGAAGTACAGGATGCCCTTTAAGTTGAACGGATAGTCCATGTTCAGATGGATCCAGAACAGCGGCTCCTTGTAATCCATGAACACCTTCCGGTAGAACTCCTTGTACTGCTCCTCGGTGCACTCGTTGGGATGCTTGTTCCACAGCGGGTTCACGTCGTTTAAGGCCACCGGGCGCTTTAAGATCTTATACTTCTCCTTCGCCGGGGACACCTCCACAACTTCCTTCTCGCCGTTCTCGTTTTCCTTCTCCTCGGTCTTCGCCTCCTCGACGATGGTCTCGATGATGGTATCCTTCTCTGTCAGCTCGTCCTTCTCGATGGTCTCATACTGAGGCTCCGCCGTCGCATTGTCAAGGAAAATGGGCACCGGCATGAAGCCGCAGTATTTCTCGATGACCTCGCGGGCCCGGTACTCATTGGCAAACTCCGTGCTGTCGTCGTTCAGATACAATGTGACCGTCGTGCCGTGGCTTTCACGGCTTCCCTCGCCCATCTCAAACTCGGTGCCGCCGTCCGACTCCCAGTGGACCGGCGCCGCGTCCTTCTGGTAGGACAGGGAATCGATGGTCACCTTGTCCGCCACCATGAACGCGGAATAAAAGCCCAGTCCGAAATGGCCGATGATCTGGTCCTCGTTGGCCTTGTCCTTGTATTTCTCCAGGAAATCCTGGGCGCCGGAAAATGCGATCTGGTTGATGTACTCGTCCACCTCGTCGGCGGTCATGCCGAGACCGTTATCGGAGACCGAGATGGTCTTGTCCGTGGGGTTCACCGTAACCTGGATCTTATACTCCATATCCTCCGGCTTCTCGTACTCGCCCATCAGCTCCAGCTTCTTAAGCTTCGTGATCGCGTCGCAGCCGTTGCTGATCAGCTCGCGGTAGAAAATATCGTGATCCGAGTACAGCCACTTCTTGATCACCGGGAAAATGTTCTCGCTGCTTATGGATAAGCTTCCTTTTTTCGTTGCCATGTTGCATCGCTCCTTCTTT
>CANQGA010000047.1 GCA_947600145.1 uncultured Lachnospiraceae bacterium
CTTACGGTCGCCGAACGGCTAATTTTCTAACCTCGCGCGCTCTCGGAGAGAGCGTGCTCGCTAAGAAAATTATGCCTGCGGCGCGTATTGCGGATGTTCGGCCTCCCTTACGGTCGCCGAACGGCTAATTTTCTAACCTCGCGCGCTCTCGGAGAGAGCGTGCTCGCTAAGAAAATTATGCCTCGGCGGCGGGAGCGCTGTCCTTCTCCGCGATCTGGTTCAGAACGCGGGCCAGGTTGCTGATCGGGGACTTCATGCTGCCAAACAGACGGCCCAGCAGGACCTCGCGGGACGGTACCGCGGCGATGGCCTGCATGCCCTTCGCGTCATAGTAAGTTCCTTCCACAACGCCGCCCTTGATCTCCAGGGCCGGGGTCTTCTTGCCGAACTCGGCCAGGATCCTGGCGGGAGCGGTAGCGTCTGTCTTGGATACAGCCATAGCGGTCGGGCCTTCCAGGATCGGGCCCAGAGCCTCGTACGGCGTGCCCTTCGCAGCGAAGCGGATCATGGTGTTCTTGTAGACTTTGTAAGTGACGCCGGCTTCACGAAGCTGTTTGCGCAGCTGGGTGTCCTGCTCCACGGTCAGTCCGCGATAATCCACAAGGACCGCAGTCTGGGCGCCGTCAAGCACACCGGCAATCTCCTCCACAACCGGCTGTTTTAATTCCACTTTTGCCATGAATGGTTTACCTCCTTGTTTTATTAAAGTATTGAGAGGCCAAATACAGCAAACCCGCCAGCGGCGGCTTTGCCTGCATGGCAGTTCAAAAGCCGCTCTGCCTGAAGACAGAGCGGCCTGCAACATACACTTGCGTGAAGTATCAGTCCTCGGCAGGCGTATCCAACTTATGCCTTACGGCACCTGCTGTCTTCGGCTTTCAATACTTTGCGTATTATAGCATATCTATATTCGGACTGTCAACCGGAAAATGAGACAATCCGCACGGTCAGTCTGAACTGATCATCAGCCCATAAACTTGGCGACGTTCAGCCGGATGCCCGGGCCCATGGTGGTGGTAAGGGTGGCGCTCCGGATGTACTGGCCTTTGAGTGCGGCAGGTCTCGCCTTCAGGATGGCGTCCATAAGCGACTGGAAGTTGTCCGCCAACTGCTCCTCTGTGAAAGAAGCTTTACCCACTGGCACATGGATAATGTTGGTCTTGTCAAGACGGTACTCTACTTTACCGGCTTTAATATCATTGATAGCTTTGGTCACGTCCATTGTGACGGTTCCGGCCTTCGGGTTCGGCATCAGGCCCTTCGGACCAAGGATGCGGCCCAGACGGCCAACCACGCCCATCATGTCGGGTGTCGCTACGACAACGTCGAAGTCAAGCCAGCCTTCCTTCTGGATCTTCGGGATCAGCTCCTCGCCGCCTACATAGTCGGCGCCGGCAGCGGTAGCCTCGTCGATCTTGGCTCCCTTGGCGAACACCAGGATGCGGACCGTCTTGCCTGTTCCGTGAGGCAGCACAACCGCGCCGCGGACCTGCTGGTCTGCGTGACGTCCGTCGCAGCCCGTCCTTAAATGTACTTCGACCGTCTCGTCAAATTTAGCAACAGCCGTCTTCTTAACCAGGGCGATCGCCTCGGCAGTATCATACTGCGTCATGCGGTCCACCAGCTTCGCGGCCTCTGCGTATCTTTTTCCTCTTTTCATATCTATAAACCTCCTTGTGGTATTGTCGGGGATTGCCCTCCCACGGGTAATTACACTATTGTTTCCGCGCCTTCGGCGCGTATTAAGGATGCCTCCGCACCCGCGGCGCATGCTGAACGCCCTTTCAGAATACTCAGTCAGCTACCGTGATTCCCATGCTTCTCGCGGTTCCCGCGATCATGCTCATGGCCGCTTCCACGCTGGCCGCGTTCAGATCCGGCATCTTCAGCTCCGCGATCTTACGGAGTTCGTCTTTGGAAATGGTCGCAACCTTTGTCTTGTTGGGCGTACCGGAACCGGACTTGATGTTGCATGCCTTCTTCAGAAGCACGGCTGCCGGCGGGGTCTTGGTGATGAAGCTGAAGCTTCTGTCCGCGTAGACCGTGATGACGACCGGGATGATCAGATCGCCCTGGTCGGCGGTCCTGGCGTTGAACTCCTTCGTGAACTGCACGATGTTCACGCCGTGCTGGCCCAGAGCGGGACCTACCGGCGGTGCAGGCGTCGCCTTGCCGGCCGGAATCTGTAATTTGATATAACCAGTTACTTTCTTTGCCATAATCAGGCACCTCCTAAATATTGTGGTAATGTCGGGGGATGTCCCTCCCACTTTACAGTTACAGCTTTCTCAATTCTGTGAACGCCAGTTCAACCGGAGTCTCTCGGCCGAACATCTCGACATTGATCGTCGCGGTCTTCTTGTGCTCGTTGATCGCGCGGATCGCGCCGGTTGTGTCTTTCCACGCGCCGGAAATGACCACAACGGTATCTCCGACCTCGAAATCCACGACGACGCTCCTGCCCATAAAGCCGAGACCCGCCATCTCATCCTCAGACAGCGGCACCGGCTTGGAACCCGGGCCGACAAATCCGGTGACTCCGCGGGTATTGCGCACCACGTACCAGGTATCGTCATTCATGACCATGTGGATGAGCACGTATCCGGGGAACATCTTTTTATCGACCGCCTTCTCCACCCCGTTCTTGATCTCTATGACCGACTGCAGGGGGACTGACACCTCAAGGATCTGCTCCTGAAGGCCGCGGTTCTCGATGGTCTTCTCAATATCGACTTTTACTTTGTTCTCATAGCCTGAATAGGTATGCACGACATACCAGTTCGCCTCTGCCATATGACTCACCTTTGCCCTATCTACGTATTACAGAATGAAACTAAGGCCAAACTTGATAGCCAGATCCAGGATCGCAATGATCAGCCCCAGAGCGACCGAGCACGCCAGCACGGCGGCCGTCTCCTTGCCGACCGTCTCGCGGTCCGGCCAGACGATCTTGTTAAACTCAGTTTTTACGCCCTTGAAAAAGCTCTTCTTCTGGGTTTTCTCCTTGTTCTCTGTTTTTTCCATAATCTTCACGTCCTTTACTCAAAATGATTACTTCGTCTCTTTGTGCAAAGTATGTGTCTTACAGAATCTGCAGTACTTCTTGGTCTCCATCCGGTCCGGATGAGCCTTTTTGTCCTTTGTCATGTTGTAGTTACGTTGTTTGCACTCCGTACATGCCAGTGTGATCCTTGTGCGCACGACTTCCACCTCCGATTTCTTGTAGTCTGCATGCCGGTCCTTCTCTTCGCGCCTGCCAAAAAATTAGTGCAAAAAAAAAGACCTCTGTTCTTCCATTCGCTTTCTCACTATAACATAGAATGGAAGCCACGTCAATCTTTTTTTAGGGAAATCCCGGAAAAATCCGCCTTCCGCCCGCCTGACCGCTACGCGCCGCGGCCGATGCATATCGTCAGTCCGTATACCTCCTTCACGCCCATGGACAACAGAATGCGCGCGCAGGCCTCCAGCGTGCTTCCGGTGGTATAAATGTCATCCACCAGCATCGCGGTCTTTACGCCCTCCGGCAGCTGTCCCGCCGCGAACGCCTGCTGCAGGTTCTTAAGCCTCTGCGCCGGATCAAGCTCCTTCTGCGGCAGCGTCTTCTTCAGACGGCGCAGGGCACCCGGGCAGACCGGAATCCCCAGCTGCTCTCCGACCCTCCCGGCCAGAAGCTCCGCCTGGTTGTAGCCGCGGCTCCTCATACGGGAGCTGTGGATCGGCACCGGCACCAGCACGTCCGGGCTGATCCGCAGGATCTGCCGGCCGAAACGGCTGCAGACGGCCTTTCCGTAGAAGTCGAGATATTCCCTCTTGTTCCTGTATTTGACGGCGGCCATGGAATAACGGGCCGCGTCATTGTAATTGAGCAGCGCGAAATTGCGCCTGAAGCTTTTGGGATGGCGCATGCAGTCGCCGCATTGTTCCGCCATGCCGCCCTCCAGCTGCTTTCCGCATGTCATGCAGACCGGCTGCCGGACCGGGGACAGCTTCTTTACGCAGCCCGGGCAGATCAGCTCTCCCCGCGGAAGCACGATGCCGCCGCAGACCGGGCACCGGCGCGGAAATATAAAGCCCGCAAGAGTCTCCTTCCATCCGCGGTACTCCCCAAAAGCCGGACGTCCGGACGCGCCGTCCGCCGGCAGTTTCATTTCCCCCATATACCTCTCCTGCCTTCTCCTCTATTCCGGGATCTCCAGGATCCGTTCCCGAAGACCGCAGTACCGCCTCTGTTCCATCTGATTCTCTTCCATCGCCGTAAACGCCTGCGGCAGGCCCACCAGGCAGACGCAGGCCCTCGCCCTCGTCACGGCTGTATAGATCAGGTTCCGGGTCATCAGCATCCTGGGGCCGCTGTGGACCGGAATGATCACCGCCGGGTATTCGCTGCCCTGAGATTTATGGATCGTGACCGCGTAGGCCAGCTCCAGTTCCTCCAGCTGGCCGAACTCGTACTCCACCATGCGTCCTTCGTCAAACTCGACGGTCACGGTCTCCGCGAACAGGTTGATCTCCCGGATGACGCCCATATCGCCGTTGAACACGCCCATGCCGGTATCCGTCGGAACGCCGGACCGGCCGCGGATCTCCCATTCGATCTGATAGTTGTTCCGGATCTGCATCACCTTATCGCCTTCGCGGAAGATAACGCCGCCCGTCTCCTTCTCCGCCTTATCCGCTGCAGGCGGATTCAGATACGCCTGAAATACGGCGTTAAGCCGTTCCACGCCCAGCGCGCCCTTGCGCATCGGCGTCAGGATCTGAATATCGAACGGATCCGCGTGGACATATCCGGGAAGCTTCTTTGTCATAAGCGTGATCATCGCGCTTATGATGGCGTCCGGGCTGTCGCGGCGGATGAAGAGAAAATCCCTGCTCCGCTTTGCCAGATCCACAGGCTGTCCCTCGTTGATGCGGTGGGCGTTGACAACAATATCGCTCTCCGCGGCCTGGCGGAAGATATGGGTCAGACGGACTACATTGTAGCGGCCGGACGCGATCATGTCCCGCAGCACATTGCCGGGTCCCACGGACGGAAGCTGGTTCACATCGCCCACCAGGATCAGGCGTGTGCCTACGTTGACCGCTTTCAGAAGGGACTGCATCAGCTGGATATCCACCATAGACATCTCGTCGATGATGATCACATCCGCGTCCAGCGGATTCTCCTCATTCCGCTCAAACTTCATGGAAACGGAACCGTCCTCGCCGGGGCTGCCGTTCATCTCCAGAAGCCGGTGGATCGTCTTCGCCTCATAGCCGGTGGCCTCGGTCATGCGCTTGGCGGCGCGGCCCGTGGGGGCGGCCAGGAGGATCTCCATTTTCTCCAGCTCAAAATAACGGATGATCGCGTTGATCGTAGTGGTCTTGCCGGTACCGGGTCCCCCCGTGATGATCAGAATTCCGCTGTTCTCCGCCTCCTCCACGGCCCGGGCCTGCAGCGGATCCAAAAGAAGCCCGGTCTGCTCCGCGATCTTCTCAAGGCGTGCGCGGATCTCCTCAGCCGGCGTGTTTCCGCGGATATTGAGATCATGCAGCATCCGCGCGGTATTCAGCTCCATATAGTAATACGCGGAGGCGTAGGCGGCCCTTTGCGGCACATCCTTTACAATGATCCGCCTGTCCATCTGCATGTCCATCAGATGCTTTTCCATGTTCTCGATGGGCACCAGAAGAAGCTCCGACGCCTGACGCATCAGCTCGTCCTCCGGAAGATACGTATGCCCCTGTCCGGACGCCTTCAGAAGCGTGTAGAGGATCCCGGCCCGGATCCGGTGATCCGAATCGGCCATGATACCGACCCGGCGCGCGATCTCGTCGGCCATCCTGAATCCGACGCCGGGGATATCGTCGGCAAGGCGGTAAGGGTTCTCCCTGATAATGCCGTACATCCTCGGGCCGTATTCGCGGTAGATCTTCGCCGCGAGATTCATGGATACGCCGTACTCCTGCAGGAAGATCATCGCCTGGCGCATGTCTTTCTTCTCTTCCACCTGCCCGGCGATCTCCATGGCCATGCGCTCGCTGATGCCCTTGACCTCCGCCAGCCGCTCCGGCTCCTCCTCGATGATACGGAAAGTATCCGCCTTGAATCGCCGCACGATCCGGGCAGCCAGCGCGGCGCCCACGCCTTTGATGGCGCCGGATCCCAGATAGCGTTCCATGGCGGCCGCGTCCTCCGGGGACCTGATCTCATAAGACTCCACTGACAGCTGCTCGCCGTAGACAGGATGTTCGGTCATGGTTCCGGACGCCTCGATCATCTCGCCTTCGCCTATGTAATGAAATGTTCCTACAAGAACATATTCCTGTCCGTCCGAAGAAACTTCCAGCACCGAATAGCCGTTGTCTTCATTTCGGTATTTGATCTTTTCAACAAAACCGGTCACTGTGGCCATACTTCGCTCTTCTCCCGTCTTCGCGGCGCGCCCCGGATCAGGGCCTCAGCAGCGCGCGCATTTCCTGATATTCGGGCTTCTCCATCTCCGCCATCAGCGCATCGTACTCGCCTTTCGCGAACTGGATCGCGTAATCGGGAAGCTTCTGATGCAGCTCGCGGACCACCGCTTCAAACCTGGTATCCACCATGGTAAACGCCTGGCGGAAGCTGTAATTGTTAAGAATGCCCTGATAGACATCCGGATGGTAATCTCTCGCGTACAGCATATACCTGAGGATATAATAACGGAACTCCGCCTGGGCAAGCCAGGAATTGCTCCACGCGCGCTTGCCGCTGCGCATACAGTAATCAAATGTCTTAAGCTCGTTGTTGGTGCCCCAGCAGTACGCGTTGTATTCGTCCAGAAGACCGTACGGGCCTTCACAGCGGCTTGCCATATTGGCAGGAGCGGTACTACCCAGATACGTATCAAAGCGGAATGTCCTCAGCGACTGGGGGATCGTGCCGATCATCTCCTGGCTGTCGAACACCGGCGTCTTGTCCAGCACCACATAACCGCCGCCCACATAATAACTCCGCCGAATGAAGGAATTATCAGAAAATCCCGCAATATGGCATTCCTCGTGGACCGCCGTGGAAAGAGCGTCCGTGATCCTCGCGGCCCCGTTCCACCAGCCCATCAGAGGATTATAGGCGGCCGAGGGCGAAATCGCCGCGTCCCGGAGGATCCTTGCCCCGTCCGGATCCAGATTATCAAGAAGCGCCATAATATTCTCCTCCGTGACCGGCGCGTCATAGGCGGGCAGGGCTGCATGCGCCTCCTGCGCGGAAACTCCGCCGTCTGCCGCCGGGCCGTATAGAGGAACCTGCCTTGTACAGACGGCGCCCTGCTCTGTCCACGCGCCGTCGCCGTTGACCGTATATCCGTCCGGGGTCACGGTTCCGGTCAGAAGATATCCGTCCGGCCCGAAATAATAGCACTCCTCGGTGCCGTCGCCGTTGCCGTCCAGCCATCGCCATTCACCGGCCGGCCAGGAGCCGTCTTCGTCCTGCCACCACCATCCGGTGTTATCCAGCTTCCAGCCCTCCGCGCGAACAGGAACCGCCGCGAGGACCGCCGCGATCAGAGCGGCCGCAATCATTGTCAATCGCTTTTTCATCCGCTGCCTCCAGATCCATGTTCTGATGATATAATATGAAAAAGCACGGTATAACCGGCAGTCCGTCCGGATACACCGTACTTCAATCCTGCTGTGAATATATCCTGGTTCCGGGATCATCCGGTCAGAAATCCCGCCGGTCGATATCCCCATGGTTAAACTCGATAAATTTGCCCGTTCCGACAGCCACCGCGGTCAGCGGGTCCTCGGCGATCATCGTGGTGATCCCGGTCTTCTCCTCGATCAGCGCGTCCAGCCCGCTCAAAAGCGAACCGCCGCCGGTCAGCACGATGCCGCGGTCATAGATATCCGCCGCCAGTTCCGGGGGCGTGCGCTCCAGCACGTTGTGAACGGCGTCCACGATCTGCATGGCAGGCTCCTGAAGCGCCTCCAGCGTCTCATCGGAAGTCACCACGATGGTCTTGGGCAGACCGGTGACAAGGTTGCGTCCCCGGACCTCCATCGTCAGCACCTCCGGCCGCCGGTACGCGGCGCCGATATTGATCTTGATCTCCTCGGCGGTTCTCTCGCCGATGAGAAGATTGTGCTTCTTCCTCATATAGCGGACCACGGCTTCATCAAAATCATCGCCGGCCACCTTGATGGACGCGCTGACCACCGTGCCGCCCAGCGAGATCACCGCGATGTCCGCCGTGCCTCCGCCGATATCCACGATCATATTGCCGCAGGCCTTGGAAATGTCGATCCCCGCTCCGATCGCCGCCGCGACCGGTTCTTCTATGATCGTGACTTCCCGCGCCCCTGCCTGGTACGTAGCGTCCTCAACGGCTTTGCGCTCCACCTCCGTGGCCCCGCTGGGAATGCAGACCGCGATGCGGGGCTTGCGGAGCGTCTTGTGGCCCACCGCTTTATTGATGAAATATTTGAGCATCTTCTCCGTCACGGTGTAATCGGAGATCACGCCCTGGCGCAGGGGACGGATCGCGACGATGTTGCCGGGAGTCCGGCCGATCATCAGGCGCGCCTCCTCGCCGAACGTGATAATGCGGTTGGAGTCGCGGTCAATGGCGACCACGGACGGTTCCTTGAGAACCACTCCTTTGCCTTTTATATATACAAGGATACTGGCCGTACCCAGATCGATTCCGATATCATTTGAAATCATCATTCTCTGTATGTCCTCCTGATGAAATTCCGTTTGGGCAGTGCAATGAAAAAATGAGCTCCGTTTGCGTAGCGCACGGGAAACCCGAACTCCGCTTCGCTCCGCTCAGCTCCGTTTGGGTAGCGGTAAGATATCTGCACAGCAGATATCTTACCTTCATTATATACAACCTGCACCCTTTTTTAAAGGGGTTTTTCATGATTTTTATTCTGACAAATTTCTTTCTTTTTCTTTTCTTCTTATTTTATATTTTTTATACTTTTTTTATTGCAGGTACATACTTTGGACATAATTCTTAGCTATATTATAGGTGCGCTAGCTGAGAGGCTGGTGCGAGACAAAGCTTTTTCATACTCATACCGGACGGTGCAAACCGTCCGGCCCCCCTAAAACAATTTCCTAAAATATACCTACCATTCCCTACGGAAAAGGTTCTGCACTCGGCAGGGCCTTTTTCGCATCATATGACAGCATCGGAGCCCGTATCATACTGGCAGCCGCCTCCGCACTCACGTCACCGGACAAACGCCTTATGCGCATTCATTCACGGACGCCGCCGCCGGGCGCGCGGCGCGAAAAGACCGGCCGCGCAGTCATCCCGCCGCGGCCGGTCATAGAATTTCGATGCAGGAAGGGCGCCAGTGACGCCCTTTCTGTATTTCGATGCAGGAAGGGCGCCAGTGACGCCCTTCCTGTATTTCGATGCCTCTTCCCGCAAAACTCACATCAGATCGCGTTCACCATCGCCATCAGGGCGGCGCCCAGGGCGGCGGACTTCGCCTCGGCGTCTTCCATGGAAGCGCCTTTCACGCCGTAGTACAGCTTGATCTTCGGCTCGGTGCCGGACGGACGGACGCAGACCCAGGCGTTATCGTTCATATCATAGTACAGCACGTTGGAAGCCGGAAGTCCGGTGGGCTTCACTTCGCCGGTGGCCATATCCTTCACGGTGTCCAGCTTGTAGTCGCGGGCGGACAGAATCGTAAAGTCGCCCACCTTAGCCGGAGTGTTATTTCTCAGGGTGTCCATGATGGTCTGGATCTTCGCCAGGCCCTCGATACCGGCCAGGCTGATGGACTTGACGGCGTCCTTATAGTAGCCGTACTTCTCATACATGGCGAGCATGGCGTCCCACAGGGTCATATTCTTCGTCTTATAGTAAGCGGCGGCCTCGCAGAGGGCGACGCTGGCGCTTACCGCGTCCTTGTCGCGGGCGTAGGTGCCGATCAGGCAGCCGTAGCTCTCCTCCATGCCGAACATATAGTGGCCGACTCCGGTGCGCTCCTCCTTCAGCACCTGCTGGCCGATCCATTTGAAGCCGGTCAGGCATTCCACCAGCTTGCAGCCGTAGCTAGCCGCTACCGCGTCCACCAGGTTCGTCGTCACGATGGACTTGACCACCTCGCCGTCATCCGGGATCTTGCCCGCGGCGGCCTTCTGGCTCAGCACATACTCGCACAGCAGGGAGCCGGACATGTTGCCGGTCAGGGAAATGTACTCGCCGGACTTCGTATCCTTCACATACACGCCAAGACGGTCGGCGTCCGGGTCGGTAGCCAGCACCAGGTCCGCGTCGGTCTTCTTCGCGATCTCCAGGCCCAGGGCGAACGCCTCCGCCGCCTCCGGGTTCGGATAGCTGACGGTCGGGAACTCGCCGTCGGGCAGCTCCTGCTGGGGAACCACCTGCACATGGGTGAAGCCGATCTCCTTCAGGACGCGGCGGACCGGGATGTTGCCGGTGCCGTGGAGCGGCGTGTAGACGATCTTAATGCTGTCCTGCATCCTGTCGATGGCGTCCTGGTTCACCACCTGCGCCTTCACATGGGCGATGTATTTGTCGTCGATCTCGGCGCCGATGACCTTGTAAAGGCCTGCGGCCTTGGCGTCGGACGCGGTCATGGTCTTCACCGTGGACAGATCCTCGATGGCCAGGACCTCCTCGGTCACGCCCTTGTCATGGGGCGGCGTGAACTGGGCGCCGTCCTCCCAGTAGACCTTGTAGCCGTTGTATTCCGGCGGGTTGTGGCTGGCGGTCACATTGATGCCGGCGATGCAGCCCAGCTCGCGGACCGCGAAGGAAAGCTCCGGCGTCGGACGCAGGGACTCGAACTTGTAGGCCGTGATGCCGTTGGCGGCCAGCGTCCTGGCGGCCTCGTCGGCGAACTCCGGCGACATGCGGCGGGAATCGTAAGCGATGGCCACTCCTTTCGCGGCGCCGCCCTGCTTGATAATGTAGTTGGCCAGGCCCTGGGTCGCGCGGCGGACCACATAGATGTTCATCCGGTTGATGCCTGCTCCGATGATGCCTCTTAATCCCGCGGTGCCGAACTCCAGATCCATGTAGAAGCGCTCCCTGATCTCGTCCTCATTGCCGGCGATGGCGCGGAGCTCTGCCTTGGTGTCCTCGTCGAAATACGGGCTGCTCAGCCACTCTTCGTAGATCTTCATATAATCTTTCATAATGACGTACCCTCCTATTCTTTTTCCGTACACAGGAAAATGCCTGATGTTCTCCGCCGCACATTTCCCGCATATGGATGCAGTTTACCGCATGGGCCGGCTGCCGCCGCGCCGCATACGGCTTTCTGTCAATAGTATAGCGCATTTCCCCGCAAAAAGGAAGGCTTTCTGCGCCTGTCTCAGCGTATTTTTTCCAAAAAACGGTTCCGGTCCCCCATCTGCCGTTCCAGATTCTTCAGCTTCTCGATGTTGCGGGCGGGAATCCACGCTTTGTTGGCGTTAAAATAGAAATTGATCTGCTTCCAGTATTTCTCCGGATAGAGGAACAGGTAATAGAGATGCCGCCGCTGCGCGGCCGAGATGGGGAGGACCCTCTCGTAAGCCGAGAGCATTTCCATGCCCAGGCTCTCGTTCCATTCCTGCTTCTCCATGACCTTCCGCATGAAATAGTACAGATCCTCCATCTGCTCCCCCAGGTGCATCCGATGGAACTCAATGACCGCCAGATCCGGCTCTCCGATCAGGATGTGATGGTGGTCCAGATTGCCGTGGCACAAAAAAAGAGGGGCGCTGCTCTCCTGCTGCCGCAGCTGCTTAAGCCCCTCGCAGGCCGCGGCCGCCTGCTCGTAAAACGCCGGAAAATTGCCCAGGACACAGTTCTCGAATTCCGTCTTTTTCCGCTTGTTCTTCATATAGTTGCGGGCGCGCTTGAGTTCCTGGTTATGTCGCTCGAGCTCCCGCTCCATCGGCTCCGTCATGATGGAACCCAGATTCCACTCTTCGTCGCGGGGGATCTCCCTGAGGATCCGGTGCAGCCGCGCGATCTGCGCCGCGGCCCGGCGCACCTCCCGCCGGTCGCGGATATTGCACTCCCGGTCGTTAAACCAGCGCTTCAGGACATAGCGGGTCCCGTCTTCTCCCACGGCGGTCAGCCCGCCCTGCGTCGTTCGGATATAGTCGTCGACCCGGTCCATCCCCGCCTCTCGGACATATGATAAGACCTGCGTCTCAAATTCCAGGCGTTTCTGCGTCCCTTTGTATTCCGACAGCAGCACCGTGCCCGCGCTTGTCTCACAGACGTAGCCGCTGCGCCCCTTGCGCAGGTTCTCCACCGTCAGATCATACTGGGCCAAAATCTCCAAATACCGTTCGTTCACGTCTACCCCTCCACACGCCCTGTTCATAGCTATACTAGAGTATGTGAAAACGTGAAAGATTATGCCATGGGGCCGGATTCCCGCTTTCCGGGACAAAAAAGCCCCGCGGGATCATTTGCCCGCAGGGCTTCGCACCTCATTCATCAGTTCCTCTTTCGTGTTCCTCTCCGGATCCTCGATCACCAGTTCCAGAAGCCGCGCCAGGATCGCCCCCAGCTCCCTGCCCGGCCGGATCCCCGCCGCGATCAGGTCGCTGCCGGTCACAGCCAGCGTCTTCAGGGAAATGCAGTCGCCCCGGTCACGGATCCTGGCAGCGGCCGCGAGGATATCCGCCAGCTGCGCCGGGGTCTCGGGGATCAGGCCGCAGTCCGGGGTCTCCGTTTTCAGGCACAGCAGGTCGTCGAACAGCTCCGGGGACATCCGGCTCATGGTGCGACGGATCTCTGCCTGCGTCTGTCCCACCGGCTGCCGCCACCACTGCACAAGCGTTCCCACGCTCGCGACCGTATCATTGTCCAGCTTAAGCTCACGCAGGATCTGCTTCGCCTCTTCCGCGCTCTGATGCCGCAGAAACGCCGCCCACCGCAGGCTTTTCCTTGCGGGAAGCCGCGCACTTACCGCGATCCTCTCCGGCTCGATCTTCGCAAAGGTCTCCGACACGTAAGCCGCCGCGCCGCAGTCAAACACGTTTCGGATCATATCCGGATGATCCGACAGAAGAAGCTTGGTCAGCTCCGTCTGGATCCGTTCCTTACTCACATGGACCAGGTTCGGCGCCAGTTTGCGGACCGCCGCCTCCGTCTCCGCCTCGATCTCAAACCCCAGCTGCGCCGCGAACCGCAGCGCCCGCAGGATCCGCAGGGCGTCCTCCGTAAAGCGGTCCTCCGCCCGGCCCACGCACCGGATCAGCCGCGCCTCCATGTCCCGCTGCCCGCCGAACGCATCGACCAGCCCGTCCGCGCGGTTGTAAGCCATGGCGTTCATCGTGAAATCCCGGCGTTTCAGGTCCTCCAGCAGATCCGGCGTAAATTCCACCGACTTCGGATGGCGGCCGTCCTCGTATTCTCCGTCGATCCGGTAAGTAGTCACCTCATACCCGGTTCCGCCCCGCAGGATCGTGACCGTTCCGTGCCTGATCCCGGTATCGATCGTCCTTCCGAAAACCGCCTTCACCTGCTCCGGTTTCGCCGAAGTCGTGATGTCCCAGTCCCCCGGCTCCCGGCCCATAAGCGCGTCGCGGACGCATCCGCCGACCACATAGGCCTCAAAACCGTGCTGATTCAGTTTGTTAATGATCTCCTCCGCGGCGCGGGGAATGTGGATCGTCACGTCCACAGGCCTGCATCCTTTCCTGTCACAAATCAATACGCCCTGCCCCAGTACACCATCTTCACCGCAGGCTTTCCGCAGCAGACGCATTTGTCCGAAAGCTGCTCCTGCTTAAACGGCATGCAGCGGGAGGTCGCGCCGGTGTCCTCGCGGATCTTGTCCTCGCACTCCCGGCAGCCGCACCACATGGCCTTCACGAAGCCCGGCTTCTCATTGATCGTCTTTACGAACTCATCGTAATCCACAGCCTCGTAGGTGTGGGAATCCCGGTGGGCCTTCGCCCTCTCGAACATATCGCTGCGGATCGTCTCAAGCAGCTCGCCGACCCTCGTCTCCAGTTCGCTAAGCGCCACCGTGATCTTCTCGTGGGTATCGCGGCGCACCAGAACCGCCTGATCCGCAGCGATGTCCTTCGGGCCGATCTCCACGCGGAGCGGGATGCCGCGCATCTCGCACTCGCTGAACTTCCAGCCCGGGCTCTTGTCGGAATCGTCCACCTTCACGCGGAATCCGGCCCCCGCAAGCCGCTCCTTCAGCTCACAGGCCTTATCCAGCACGCCTTCCTTCTTCTGCTGGATCGGGATCACGATCACCTGGGTCGGCGCGATCCCGGGCGGAAGCACCAGCCCGTTGTCGTCGCCGTGGACCATGATGATCGCGCCGATGATACGGGTGGAAAGCCCCCAGGAGGTCTGGTGGACGTATTTCAGCGTATTATCTTTATCGGCAAACTGGATCTCGAACGCCTTCGCGAAGCCGTCGCCGAAATTATGGCTGGTTCCGGACTGCAGCGCCTTGCCGTCGTGCATCAGGGCCTCGATGGTGTATGTCGCCTCGGCGCCGGCGAATTTCTCCTTGTCGGTCTTACGTCCGCGGATGACCGGGATCGCCAGGACCTCCTCGCAGAAATCGGCGTATACGTTCAGCATCTGCTCTGTCCGCTCCTCTGCCTCCTCGGCCGTCGCATGGGCCGTGTGGCCTTCCTGCCACAGAAATTCCCTGGAGCGGAGGAACGGCCTGGTCGTCTTCTCCCAGCGCACGACGGAGCACCACTGATTATAAAGCTTCGGCAGATCCCGGTAGGAATGGATGTCATTCGCGTAGAAATCGCAGAACAGCGTCTCCGAGGTGGGGCGCACGCACATCCGCTCCTGCAGCGGCTCCAGACCGCCGTGGGTCACCCACGCCACTTCCGGCGCGAAGCCCTCCACATGATCCTTCTCTTTCTGCAGAAGGCTTTCCGGAATGAACATGGGCATATAGACGTTCTCCACGCCCGTCTCTTTAAAACGCCGGTCCAGTTCTTTCTGGATATTCTCCCAGATCGCATAGCCCGCCGGCTTAATGACCATGCAGCCCTTGACGCTGGCGTAATCGCAAAGCTCCGCTTTCTTCACTACATCGGTGTACCACTGCGCGAAATCCACGTCCATGGACGTGATCGCCTCTACCAGTTTCTTGTCGTTTGCCATGATGAGTCTCCTTTATATGTTAATTCGCCTTTTTATGATTCTGCTCTATTTCCCCTTTTTTGTCAAGAAGTTCACTCCAAAATTGAGCCGAATAATGCTTCCTCCATCTCCTGCGTGACCTGAAATCTCCAGTCGGTGCCGTTTTTGACCATGGGGATATCGAATTCTACCGTCTGCTCCGGCGCCGCGGTCTGACCCAGCAGCTCCGTGACGGCCGCGCCGACGTCTTCCGCCAGGAACAGGCTGTATCTCTGCTCATCCGTCAGGCCGGCGAACCACGCCTCCATATCCGGCCCGGTCAGCGTCAGATGGGCTTTCGCGCTCCTTCCGACTGCCGGGCCCGCCGAGATCTGCAGCTGGCTGCGGGCCATGACCGCGGCCATGAGCTGATCCTGACTGTTCGTCTCGTCCCCGCGGCCGGCCGTCACCAGATCCGCGCCGAATATCTGCGCCAGCTCAACGCGGTCGCTTTCCTCCACCATCGCCTGACCTTCCCCGCCGGGCAGGGACTCCGCCTCGTCTTCCGCCGCATAGTACCGGGCCTGGGCCTCCGTCAGCTTTCCCTCCGTCAGAAGCCTTGAAAACTCCGCCGCGGCATCCCGGGCCCGCTCTGTATTGTATCGGATCCAAACGCCCGTAAGGCCGCCAAACAGCAGCGCCGCGGCCACACATACCGCGATTATGCCCATGATCGTTTTCTTCATCGTCTCTCCTTCTCGTTCCGGCGCCGGACGGCCAAAACTCTGACCGAACCGTCTCCGGCTGTTATTCGGGATTCACCATCGACGGCTCCGCGTCCTTCACTTCGCTGTTTACCGTTGTGAGCACATACACCGGATCCATGTCGTTGACTCTGCGGTAATCCTCGATAAACGCGTTGATCTCCTCGGCCGTGCGCATCTCCCGGTTGCGGAAAGAATCCGGGAACACGCCGCCCATATTGTCGGTCAGCGAAGACAGGCCGTCCAGAAGGCCGCCCTCCGGCATCATGGACGTATAGACCGACCCGAGGGCCACATTGTCCCGCATGATCAGGCTTTCAACCTCTGAGCGTCCGATCTCTCCGGTAATGGAGAAATACGCCGTGTAGCTGCTGCCTCCCTGATAATCCGGCACAGCCAGCGAGAATGCGCCCTCGCCCAGATCGATATCCTGCACCAGCAGCACGGTCTTTCCGTTCTCCGTGCGGGCGCCGGTCAGATACACCAGCCGTTCCTTCTCCTTCTCGCCGACCCTCAGGCCGTCGACCTGGTATTTCTTCATTCCTTTGACTTCAAGGACTTCCATCACCACCGGATACCACCGGTAATTCATATGAAGATTGACTTTCCGGACGTCCATACCGGCTCCGCCCAGAACCATCGTCATATCCCCGTAGACAAACGCCATGTCGAATACGCCGTTGTCGTCCGTCTCGGACTCCACCAGCAGCCTGCCGTCCTCGTCGTAGATCTCCATCGCAACGCCCTTCGCCGGCTTCTCATCCGACCAGCGCAGCACCTGTCCGGTCAGCTCCACCAGAGGGAACACCACATTGGGATAATGGAGTTCTTCCATGGCCCCTATGTCGGTCAGGTCGCCCGGCATCAGGCCAAAGGGGATCTCCGTATTGGACACATCTGTCAGAAGCCTCAGAAGCTCCCCGTTGCAGCTTTCCTGCCCGCTCAGAAGCGCCGGATGATCCTCAAGGGCATCGCCGGCCGCGTTGATGCCGAAACACCTGGTCACATAGCAGGCCTTTATGGCGTTGCTCAGCATATGCCTGAACGACCGCTCGTCCTCCTTTGTCCAGAAGTAATCCGTCCCGGAAAAATACCGGTCGTACGCATTCTCCAGGACCCTCATGGCATCCTGCTCATAACCAATGCCGAACACCGCGTTTAAATAGCTGGCCGGCTCTTCCAGACTGTCTCCGAAAACCGCCTGTGAAGTGATGCTCCAGACCGTCGAGGTCAGAGTCACCACGCCGAAATAACCGCCGGCGAAGAGGGCCGCCTGATCCGCCAGAACGTTTAAATAATTATCGGCCCACCACTGTCTGCGCGCGCCCGATTTGTCCTGGGCGGAAAAATTATCTATAACTTTACCAACCGTGCCGCAGAGCGCGTCGTTCACTATGTTGTCGTTCAGTTTTTTCTGCTCCTGCACGGCCTCTTTGCAGCTCTCCGCCATCCAGCTGTCCGCCTGGGCGAATGTCTGCTCCAGCGCCGCGAAGGAAAGCGCGTACTTCACCGCGTTACCGGCTTCATTCAGCACCTTACTGTTCTTGGCACTGACCGCCAGGTCCTTTGCCGCCTCGCTGATGGGCACCCTTCTGGCCAGTTTCGCGCCCTTTCCGGCTGCCGAAAACGCCTTCGTGATCTCCGACGCGGCCTCTGACAGGCTCTTGCCTTCTCCCTCGATCAGCAGATCCGTGGCAGCGTCGAACGTATTGATCGTCGTCTGCGCGGCGTCCCACCAGCAGGTCTCCTGCTTCTCATCCATCTGAAGCATGCAGTTCATAAAGCTGACCGCGTATTTCGCGTCTTCATAAGGATCCGCAGGCAGCCCTGTGTCCGGATCCCTGTACTCAGCAAAAATAAGGGTAATCGGCCAATAGGCCTCCATCACCCTGGTCCGCAGGAAATGTTCCCAGGTATAACTGTCCAGGGACAGCAGCCCGTTAACGTCGTCAACGAATCCCGCCGATTTTTCCATCACGGCCTGGTTCCAGGCATCATATCCCAGATCCTTGCCGAAATCAAACATATACCGGGTCCGGCGGTACTTATAGAATTCCGTCATCTTATCCTGGATCGTCTCCCGGGGCGGCATGATCAGCAGATACTGCGTATCCGCCTCTGTCTGGCCCACATATCCGTGGTCCTCGCTGCACATGTCCAGGAACTGGTCCAGCGGTACAAACCACTGATCATTGTGATACACCGGCGGCCGGTCCATCATCACCTTTACCGCGAACTGGCCGTTCTCATACCCCGCGATCGGGTATCCGAGCTGCAGGTAGACCCGGGTCCTGTAAATATCCACCGCCGCGGATCTTCCGCCTTCCCCGTAGATCACACCGACCCCCAGAAGCTCGGCCAGCGCGTCCAGCTGTCCGTATACGTTCTCTCCCTCGTCGACCACGACCGGAAGCCAGCCTTCCACGATATCGTAATCGGTCATTCCGGAAGCGTCGATGGTTTTTGATTCCGGTATCGCGACTCCGATATATCCGTCCGTCAGCTCCTCCGTGGCCGCCGGCAGCTCTTCAAGCTCCTTAAGCTCTGTCTTTACATCGGTCTCGTCGTCCTCCTGTCCGGGCACATAGGTGCCGCAGCCGGTCAGAGCGCCCGCTGTCAGGCAGAGCGCCAGCAGACCGGCCAGGATCCGCCTGCGTCTCCTTCTCTTCATGCCTTCACAACCTCCTCGGCCATTTCCCCGCATTCCCTCTCCGGCTGTCTTCCGGCCGCTTTATCCCAAACGGAACTGATCGCCGGTCTGACCGATCTGGATCACACTTCCGGGCATCATCGGCATAGCCGTATTAAACGGCAGCCGGTTCATAGCCGCGTCAAAGGTTCCGTTCGCGGAAAGATCCGTAACCGCATACAGGCCGTTGGCAGCGTTGAAGAGGATCTGGCAATGGCATTTAGATACGGTTTCCGCCTCCAGCACGATACTGCAGACAGACGGATCGCGGCCGATCATCATCGGTATCCCGCTGGTCAGCGGAATAACCGCGCCCGTGTATGCGCCGGTCAGACCGGTGATGGTGCCGTCGTTTTTATTGACCCTGACCTTCTCATCCGTATTCTTTCCGGCCTTCGCCTTCTTGCCTGACTTAGCCGGCTTTCCGCCTCCGGCCTTAGCGGTTTTCCCGTCCCGGACGATCCCGATCACGGCAAAAAGAAGCATCAGAACGCTGGCTGCCGGAAGCGCGAAGGCCGTCGGCAGGACATCATATCCCATCTGCCAGTAATAATCCGAAAGGATCACCAGTCCAAACCCGTCTACGGAAGCCATCAGGATCCCGAAAATGATCGTCATCGCATAGCTGAATTTTCCTCTTCCGATCAGGTTCATCAGAAAAACCAGAACCGCCAGAACCGCCGGCGCCGCAAAAAGCCCTGTGATCAGCAGCGCTTCGTCGTCTCCCAAGGACATGGCCTGCTTTACCAGGCTGAGACCGGTCAGCGTCTCCGGCAATGCCTCCCCGAGCCCAAGGGCGCCGGCCAGACTGCCGAGTCCCGAAGCCAGACCGCCGCGCAGTTCTCCCAGCGGAAGCACGAAAAACGCCGCAATATGCAGTGCGCTCAGCAAAAGCAAACAGATACGGCTTGTACTCTTCTTCATTTTCTCCGTCCTCCTATCTCTGATTCCTGTGATCTTCCCACCGGAAATCGGGGCCGCACAGGATGACCAGCATCAGTCTCTCGTTTCCGACTGAAATCACATCGCGGTCTTTCATGACAGCGCTCGTCAGAACCATCTCATCGTTTAAATACAGGATCCCTCTTGAGTCCCCGGCCTGCGCGACAAAATATCTGGCCCTCGGCTCATAGATCAGGATCGCGTGGCGATCCCTTGATACGCTCATATCCCCGGTAAGGGCCACGTCCATATCCTCGTCGCGGCCGATCATATTCCGGCCCGCGTGAAGCTCGAAGCCGGCTCCGTAATGATCGCCTTCAATGCAGACGAGCCAGCCGACTACCGGCTCTTTCCCTACAGGTTCTTTGAAATAAGCCACTGTCCTGTCGTCATCCTCCGGCCGGTGCGCAGGCACCGGTACCGGCTGAGGCGCGGGCGCGGGCGGCGGTGTTTGTACCGGAGCCGGGGCCGGTGCGGGCGGCGGTGTTTGTACCGGAGCCGGGGCCGGTGCGGGCGGCGGCGTCGGTACCGCTTCCGGGGCCGGCGCGGGCGGCGGCGTCGGTACCGCTTCCGGGGCCGGCGCGGGCGGCGGCGTTATAATCTCAGGCATCGGTTCCGGCTCCGGCGTCTGCACGAACTCTGTCTCCATCGCCGGGGCCGGCGTCTGCACGAACTCTGTCTCCATCGCAGGCTCCGCGTACATCGGCTGTTCCGGCGCCGGTATCGGCTCCGCGTACACCGGCTGTTCCGGCGCCGGTATCGGCTCCGCGTACACCGGCTGTTCCGGCGCCGGTATCGGCTCCGCGTACACCGGCT
>CANQGA010000048.1 GCA_947600145.1 uncultured Lachnospiraceae bacterium
TAATGCAAGAAAAAATACCCTGGAATCAAGGTTCCCGGCGGTTACTTTGCATAGTTACTTGCTTTGCATAGGGCGGACTATGCAAAGCTTAGCATAGTCCGCCCTGCGGCGAGCCTTCCCCCGTTTCAATGACCACTCCGTTTTCCATCACTCCGCTCTTCAGATACCTCTTCACCATCTGGATTACCCGCTCATCCTTGATGTCTCTTCTCAGCAGGTTCAGCAGGATTGTGTGGTTCAGCGTGTCGAAGTACTTAGATAAATCCAAGCTTACCGCATGGGTATATCCCTGTTCCGCATACTCCTTCACCTTTCCTATGGCATCCTTCGCACTTTTCCCCGGTCGGTAACCAAAGCTGTTTTCCGAGAATAGCGGCTCGTAAATCGGTATCATCTGCTGCGCCATGGCTTGTTGTATGGTACGGTCTATGACGGTAGGAATGCCGAGTTTTCGCATTCCACCATCGGGCTTCGGGATCTCCACTCTTTTGACCGGCTTCGGCGTATAATGTCCCGCCTTTATCCTGTCTACGATTTCGTGGTTATGCTCCCTTAGATAGGTAAGCGTCTCGTCGATGGTCATTCCATCTACTCCCGGCGCTCCCTTGTTTGCCTTCACTCTCTTGAATGCTCTGTTTAGGTTATCCTTATCCAGTATCTTCTCCAAGAGGTCAGGCTCTGCACTGTCTCTTTCCTTCCATATCCGGTTGAATGAACGGTGCGCTCTTACATACCCTTTGTGTTCCGCACTATCTCTTTGTAAGCAGCTTTCTTCGTTGTTTTCTGCACCCATCTGCTCATTCCTCCTTTCCGGGTCGTACTCAAGACTCCTGTTGATTCGGTCCTTCACCCAGCGGAAACTTGTTCCACCTGGCTACTACGGCCTCTGCTGACTTCTGTGCGCTCAGCACTGCCTTCCGGCAGTGGTTATCCCTCTCGGGACAGGCCGCACAGACCTCCCCGGGGTGCAAAACGTCCAGTGGACGTTTGCTCTGCACCGACCGAAGCGAAGCGTAGATCACACGTTTCTTTCCCTCCATCCACCTGCCGCATCTACCATACATGGTTCCGTGTAGTTATTGGGTTTCGGCTTGGTTGGCAGTCTTGCCCCCATGCATAGCCTCCTATGCGGTTTCTGTTCGTCAGGTCAGAGGTTTGCCCGTGGGTTAGTAGGTTCCCCACATCCGGCTTCCTTCAGATTCCATCTCACGACGGACACCCTTGCCTTCGGCTGTATCCTTCCCACTACCGGGCGGATTCGGGACTTTCACCCGTTAGAAACGTGCGCCGCCAGGCGCACCAATCAAAAAAAGAGTACCAGCCGTTCCTGACGGATAAGCTGATACTCTTATTTTGCTGCAAATCTTTTAGGCCTGCTCTCCGGTGTACGTATAGTCAATTTCCGGCGCACTTTCAGGCATGCATAGCCCTGTTCGAACATTTGTTCCTGCATCGATTGGCGTCAAATTGGCGTCATTGGCGTCAACCGACACCCGAAAGACCGCGTAAATACGTCATTCTTTACGATAAAGACTTCATTGTCGGGAACAGCAATACATCCCTTATGGCAGGCGAATCGGTCAACAGCATCACCAGCCGGTCGATCCCGTAACCGATGCCTCCGGTGGGCGGCATGCCGATCTCCAGGGCGTTTAAGAAGTCCTCGTCCGTATGGTTGGCCTCCTCATCCCCCGCCGCGAACGCCGCCTCCTGGGCCGCGAAGCGTGCCCGCTGGTCGATCGGATCGTTCAGCTCCGAGTAGGCGTTGCACATCTCGCGGGCGTAGATGAACAGCTCGAACCGCTCCACCAGTTCCGGCTTATCCGGTTTCCTCTTGGTGAGCGGACTGACCTCCACCGGATGATCCATGATGAAGGTCGGCTGGATCAGATGCTCCTCCACAAACTCTTCGAAGAACAGGTTGATGATGTCGCCGCGCTCGTGGCGGACCTCGTAATGGACGCCCTTCTCATCCGCCAGCTTCTTCGCTTCCTCAGTGGTTCTGATCTCCTCGAAATCAATGCCGGTATATTTCTTGATGGCGTCGATCATGGTCAGCCGCTCGAAGGGTTTCCCGAGATCGATCTCCACGCCGGAATAAGTGATCGTGGTCGTGCCGCAGACCTCACGGGCCACATGGCGGAACATATTCTCCGTCAGATCCATCATGCCGTGATAATCCGTGTACGCCTGATAGAGCTCCATCAGCGTGAATTCCGGGTTATGTCTCGTGTCAAGTCCCTCGTTGCGGAACACCCGGCCGATCTCGTAGACGCGCTCCATGCCGCCTACGATCAGCCTCTTTAAGTACAGCTCCAGGGAAATGCGCAGCTTCACATCCTCATCCAGGGCGTTATAATGGGTCTCGAACGGCCGCGCCGCCGCGCCGCCGGCGTTGGCTACCAGCATCGGCGTCTCCACCTCCAGAAAGCCCTGACCGTCCAGATAACGGCGGATGCTGCTGATGATCTTCGAACGCATGACGAAGGTCTTCTTCACGTCCTCGTTCATGATCAGGTCCACATACCTCTGGCGGTAGCGCATATCCGTGTTGGTCAGGCCGTGGTATTTCTCCGGCAGGATCTGCAGACTCTTGGAAAGCAGCGTAAGAGACGACGCGTGGATCGAGATCTCGCCGGTCTTCGTCGTAAAGACCGTGCCTTTCACCCCGATGATATCGCCGATATCCAGCTTCTTGAAATCCCTGTAGGACTCCTCGCCGATGCTGTCGCGGGCCACATAGCACTGGATGCTGCCCTTCAGATCCTGCACATTGCAGAAGGACGCCTTGCCCATGACGCGGCGCGACATCATCCGCCCCGCGACGGAGACTTCCCTGCCCTCCCAGGCTTCATAATCATCCTTAACGTCCGTGCTGTGTACGGTCACATCGTACTTCGTGATCTGAAACGGATCGCGCCCGGCCGCCTGAAGCTCTGCAAGCTTATCGCGGCGCACCTTCAGAAGCTGTCCGATATCCTGTCCCTGATTCTGCTGTCCCTGGTTCTGCTGTTCTGTCACGGCTGACTCTCCTTATCCTGAACTCTCTGAATCTCAAGTACCTTATACTGGATCACGCCCACCTGGGTCTCCACATCCACAACATCGCCCTTTTTCCGGCCAAGCAGGGCCTTCCCCACCGGCGACTCATTGGAGATCCGGTTCTGCAGGCTGTTGGCCTCGGTCGAACCGACGATACTGAACTCCATCTGTTCCATCTCTTCGCCGTCTTCGATCTCGCTGACCTTCACCTTGCAGCCGATGCTGATCTTATCCAGATCGACCTCGTCCTCCACGACTACTTCCGCATTTTTCAGAAGCTTCTCCAGCTCCTCGATCCGAAGCTCGATATCTCTCTGCTCATCCTTCGCGGCATCGTATTCCGCGTTCTCTGACAGATCCCCCTGCTCTCTGGCCTCCTTGATCTTCTGAGCCACTTCTTTCCTTCGGAACACTTTTAGATTCTGAAGCTCGTCTTCCAGCTGCTTCAGCCCCGCATACGTTAAAATGTTCTTCTTCTCTGCCATAACACCGGTTACCTTCTTTCTTATTTCTCCGCCAAGGGCCCTTCCACCCTTCGCATTACGCTGTATTATATCTTAAGTATAATCCGTTGTCAAGAAGCGAATCTGCCATGTCTGCCGGAACACCGGACATGACCGGGCATAGTGCCGTGCCTTCGGCGGATGCGCACGGTCACATCGCCAGAAAGCGCCCGATCAGCTGCTGAAGGCCGTCATAGGTCTCCACCTGGTTCATATCGCTGCGGAGCTGGGCGGAATGGGCCAGTCCTGCCGTATACCAGGCGGCATGGCTGCGCATCTCGCGGATGCCGGCGCGCTCCCCCAGATCCTCTGTCAGCATCCGTCCGTGGCGCAGGATCATTTCACAGATCTCCTCTCTCCCGGGCCGCACAGGTTCCTTACCGGTCTCAAGATAATGCAGGATCTCTCGGAAGATCCACGGATTTCCCCTCGCCCCGCGGGCGATCATCAGCCCGTCGCAGCCCGTCTCCGAAAGCATCCTCTGAGCGTCCCGCGCCGTGAAAATATCGCCGTTTCCGATGACCGGGATCTTCACCGCCTCTTTCACACGGCGGATCACATCCCAATCCGCGCGCCCTCTGTAAAGCTGATCCCTTGTCCGCCCGTGGACGGCCACCGCTGCCGCTCCGCAGGACTCCGCCATCCTGGCAAACTCCACCGCGTCCAGGTCTCCGTCGGAATACGCCTTGCGCAGCTTGACCGTCACCGGCTTCTTCACGCCGCGTACCAGCGCCTTTAAGACCGCTTCGGCCTTACGGATATCCTTCATAAGGGCCGCTCCGTCTCCGTTATTCACGATTTTTGGCATCGGACAGCCCATATTGATATCGATCCACGCGTAAGGCCCTTCTTCCGCGATGGCTGCCACACGGCTGATGATCTCCGGATCCGAACCGAACAGCTGCAGGGCCACAGGGCCCTCATCCCCGGCCACCCGCATCAGTCCCATGGACTTATCCGCGCCCCTGTACGCGGTTCCGGGCCCGGTCCGATAAGCGGCGCTTTCCCGGATAAACCGCTCCAGACGGTCCTCATGAAAAAAAAGGGCCTTGGCGCTGACCATTTCCGTATAAGACGCCCCGCAGCCCTGCTCCCCGCAAAGCCTTCGGAACACCAGATCCGTCACGCCAGCCATAGGCCCAAGAATCAGATTATTCGCAAGTTCCGTGCTGCCGATCCGCAGCGTTCTGTTCTGATCCATCCTGTCCCGTCCGCGATCCTTAAATGTTCTTCGATCGAAATATTCCGGCCGGAGAAGATCCCCGGCCGGATTCCGTTGTTCTCATTGCTTCAGCTTCCGTCCGCCGCGCCGCCGTCCTCCTTCGACAGGAAGAATACCCGGTAATACAGCTCCAGCGACTCCAAAAGCTCCCGCTTCTCTTTCTGATACTGCCAGATCTTAAGTCCGCTTCCGATCTCATCGAAATCGAAATCATCGTCTGCCGCCGTGACCTTAAACTGCAGATTGCCTTCCTCGTCGTACTCCAGCGTCAGCACGCCTCCCACATCCTCGGTGAACAGCACGCACAGGATCTGAAGCTCATCCTTCACGGCCTGGGGAAGGGAATCAAACTGCCGGTTGAAATAATATTTCTCCTCATAGGCGCTGGCGCCGCACAAAACCACATTCGCCATGGCTTACCGGGTCAGCAGCCTGCTGATCTCGTACTGGTCTTCCGGCAGATCCTTCTGCATCGCCAGGGCTTCCTGGATATCAAAGTCCGTGTACTCGCCGTTCTTGTACGCGATCACGCGGTTGCTCACGCCGTTGGCCAGAAGCTCCACCGCCTTGGCTCCCATGATGGACGCGTAGACCCTGTCCTTACAGGTGGGGCCGCCGCCGCGCTGCATGTAGCCCAGGATCGTGGCCCTGGTCTCGATCCCGGTCGCGGCCTCGATCCGCCTCGCCATGGAAGTGGAATGGCCGATGCCCTCGGCGTTGATGATGATATGATGTTTCTTGCCGATCTTGCGGTTCTCGATGATATGGTTGATCAGCACCTGCTCGTTGCCGTCGTATTTCTCAGGAAGCAGGATGTCCTCGGCGCCGTTGGCGATGCCGCACCACAGCGCGATGTATCCGGCATGACGTCCCATAACCTCGATGATGCTGCAGCGCTCATGGGAAGTGGAGGTATCGCGAACCTTGTCAATGGCCTCCATCGCCGTATTCACGGCGGTATCGAAACCGATGGTGTAGTCCGTGCAGGCGATATCCAGATCGATGGTGCCCGGCACGCCGATGGTATTGATCCCGAGGGCGGAAAGCTTGCCCGCGCCGCGGTAGGAACCGTCGCCTCCGATGACGACGATGCCGTCGATCCCGTGCTTTCTGCAGATCTCAGCGCCCTTGCGCTGCCCCTCAGGAGTCATAAACTCCATGCATCGGGCCGTATAAAGAATGGTTCCGCCTTTATTGATGATCTCAGAGACCGAGGTGGTCTTCATATCAAAGATCTCTTCCGCCAGAAGTCCGGCATATCCCCTCATAATGCCTTTCACCTTCAGGCCTCTGTTGATCCCTGTCCGCACGACCGCACGGATCGCGGCGTTCATGCCGGGAGCGTCTCCTCCGCTCGTCAGCACGCCGATCGTCTTAACCGTCTTTGCCATATGCTTAACCTCCTGTCATCCGAATGCGATGTTATAAATTGTACGCATCTGTATACAACGCTATTCTAATTCATTTTACTGAGACTTTCAATATTTTTTTGCACGACTTTGACATTATTTTCACCCAATAATTGGTAAAGTTGCGAAAGCAGGCCGCTGTCGCAGGATACGCTCATGTTCGGCGGCAGCACCTTCCGCGCCCGCTCCTTCGCCAGATAAATGGTAACGCCGTCGGTGCCGTCCGATTCCTTCAAACACTCCGTGACGGCGGCGATCCGGGCGTCATAGTCTGCCTTGTCCGCGAACTTAAGCCACAGCTGCCTGGGAAGGCTGTCAAACGGGATCACCCGCTCGCAGATCAGCTTCCCCATGGGATCGTCCCCGATGGAGGTCCGCCCCTGGATGAAGACCTTGGCGTCGTCCTCCAGGATGTTCCGGTATTTCTCGTAATCCCTCGGGAACACCAGCACCTCAACGCTTCCAACCAGATCCTCCAGCGTCACATAGGCCATCATCTGTCCGTTCTTCGTGGCCTTCACCGACCGGTTCGTGATCATTCCGCCGACCGTGACCCGGACTCCGTCGGCGACGGCCGCTTTCTCTGTCTCCTCATCCACCGCGAAATCCGCCGTGACCGCGGTCACATTGGCCCGCCAGAGCGCCTCATAGGCCTGCAGCGGGTGGCCGCTGATATAGATCCCCAGCATCTCCTTCTCGAAGGCCAGAAGCTCCTCCTTCGTGTATTCCTCCACGTCCGGAAATGTGATCTGGAAATTCTTCTTATCGTCGTCCGCCGCGAAATCGAACAGGGTCATCTGCCCCTCCATCGCGCTCTTCTTCTCTTTATTCTTCTGCTCAAGCATGTCCGGAGCCACCATGCACTTCTGGCGGCGGCTGCCCGGCAGGGAATCCAGGGCGCCAGCCTTGATAAAGCTCTCCAGCGTCCTGCGGTTTACTTCTTTATTGCTCATCCGCTCCACAAACTCATCCATGGTCCTGAACGGCCCGTTCGCCCCGCGGTCCGCCACAATAGCGTCCACAACGCTGCGTCCGATGCTCTTGATCGCCGACAGTCCGTAGCGGATGGATCCGCCCGACACCGTGAATCCGCTCTCCCCCTCGTTGATATCCGGCGGCAGGATCTGAATGCCCATCTGCCGGCAGGTCAGGATATACTCGGAGACCTTGTTCGTATTCTCCATGACGGACGTCATCAGGGCCGCGAAGAATTCCTTCGGGTAATAATGCTTCAGGTACGCCGTCTGATAGGCCACCACAGCGTAGCACGCCGCGTGGGACTTGTTGAACGCGTAGCTCGCGAAGCTGGTCATCTCGTCGAAAATCGTGTTGGCCGTCTTCTCGTCGATGCCGTTTTTCATGCAGCCGGGTACGCCCTCCTCGTCGTTGCCGTAGACGAAATTCCGGCGCTCCTTTTCCATCACGGACGCCTTCTTCTTCGACATCGCGCGGCGCACCAGGTCGCTGCGGCCCATCGTGTAGCCTGCCAGATCCCGGACGATCTGCATGACCTGCTCCTGATAGACGATGCAGCCGTAGGTCGCGCTCAGAATCGGCTCCAGCTGGGGACAGTCGTAGGTGACGGACGCCTTGTCATTCTTCCCCTTCAGATACTTGGGAATAAATTCCATGGGACCCGGACGGTACAGGGCGATGCCGGCGATAATGTCCTCCAGCGTCTCCGGCTTCAGCTCCTTCATGAAGCTCTTCATGCCGCTGCTCTCAAGCTGGAAGATGCCGTCGTCCCTGCCGCTTCCGATCAGCTCCATGACCGCTTTGTCATTATAGTCAAGCGCGTTCAGGTCCAGCCGGATCCCATAATTCTTCTCGATCTGGCTGACAGCGTTCTGGATCACGGTCAGCGTGCGCAGGCCAAGGAAATCCATCTTCAGAAGGCCCAGCTCCTCCAGCGTCGTCATCGTGAACTGGGTCGTCAGGGAACCGTCGGCCGCTCTCGAAAGAGGCACGTAATTGTCCACGGCCGTCCTGCTGATCACAACGCCGGCCGCGTGCATGGAAGAGTGCCTCGGAAGGCCTTCCAGCCGCATGGACATATCGATCAGATATTTGACCTGCTCGTCCTCATTGTAGGCGTTCCGGAGATCGGGGCTGGCCTTCAGCGCCTTCTCCAGCGTGATCCCCAGATCCCGCGGAACCATCTTCGCGATCGAATCACATTTATTATAAGGGATATCCAGGGCCCGCCCCACATCGCGGATCACGCCCCGGGCCGCCAGCGTACCGAAGGTAATGATCTGGACCACCTGGTCCTTGCCGTACTTGCGGACCACGTAGTCGATGACCTCCTGGCGGCGTTCGAAACAGAAATCGATATCGATATCCGGCATGGTCACCCGCTCCGGATTCAGGAAGCGCTCAAACAGAAGGTTATAGCGGATCGGGTCGATATCGGTGATCTCCAGGCAGTAAGCCACGATCGATCCGGCGGCCGATCCCCGCCCCGGTCCCACGCTGATGCCGTTGGATCTGGCAAAATGGATGAAGTCCCATACGATCAGGAAATAATCCACATAACCCATATTCTTAATCACGCTGAGCTCATAATCCAGGCGCTGTCTGAGGGAACCGTCCGGATCTTCCGGATAGCGCTTCGCAAGTCCCTCGTCGCAGAGGTGGTTCAAATAACCCCAGGAGTCATACCCTTCCGGGACGTCGAACCTGGGGAGCTTGGTGACGCCGAACTCGATCTCCACGTTGCAGCGCTTCGCGATCACGGCAGTGTTGTCAAGAGCTTCCTGCGCATACGGGAACAGGGCGCGCATCTGCTCTTCGGATTTGCAGAAATACTGCCCTCCCTCGTAGCGCATCCGGTTCTCGTCCGTAACCTTCTTGTTGGTCTGGATGCACAGAAGAATATCATGGGCCGCCGCGTCCTCCGCGTTGATATAATGGATATCGTTGGTCGCCACGAGCGGCACGCCGATCTCCCTGCTCAGCTTAAGGAGCGCCTGGTTGACCGTCTTCTGGGCAGGGATCCCGTGATCCTGAAGTTCCAGGAAATAATTGCCTTCTCCGAAAATGTCCAGATAACGCAGGGCAGCCTCCTTTCCCTGCGCGTACTGTCCGCGTTCCAGGAAGCGCTGCACCTCTCCGGCCAGGCACGCGCTTAAGCAGATAATGCCCTCATGGTATGTGCGCAGCACTTCGTAATCCACACGCGGACGATAATAGAAGCCGTCTACGAACCCCTTGGAAACGATCTTCATCAGGTTCTGGTAGCCCGTATTGTTCTCCGCGAGCAGAACGAGATGATAGTACCGATCCTCGCCCCTCACGCTCTCACGGTCAAACCTGGAACCGGGAGCCACATAGACCTCGCAGCCCAGGATCGGTTTGATCCCCGCCGCCTTCGCGGCCTTATAGAAATCAATGACGCCGTACATCACCCCATGGTCCGTGATCGCCATGCTGTCCATGCCCAGCTCCTTCGCCTTCGCCACAAGCTCGCCGATCTTGCAGGAGCCGTCCAGAAGACTGTACTCCGTATGGACGTGAAGATGCGTAAATGCCATATGCGCCGCCTCCGATCTCTCAAATCATTCTTCCGGTACAAAAAACTTGCAGTCCGGGTACCTTCTCAAGCCCAAACTGCAAGACTTTGTTTGCTTTCCGATATCCGCCGGCAGACCGGCCCGCGGACGATCCCGCCGGATATCCGCCTTCCGTCATCCCTCGGTCAGATACTTCTCAATGCCTTCGAGCGCTTTCTCCTCATCGGCGCCTTCGGCTGTCACCATGATCTTCTCGCCGGGCAGAAGTCCCAGGGTCATCATGCCCATGATACTCTTGGCATTCACACGCTTGGACTCGCTCTCCACATAGATGCTGCTGTCGTACTGGCTCGCCACCTGCACCAGCATGGCCACCGGACGCGCCTCCAGGCCCGGATCCAGTTCGATTGTGATAGATTTTTTCTGCATAACTTCTTCCTCCTCATTACTCCGAATGGTTTTCTGACCACCCGGATCCGCGTTTCTCCCGCAGATCTTCCGCCAGGTTACTAAGCTTTCTCAGCCGGTGGTTCACCCCCGATTTGCCCACCGGCGGATCCAGGGATTCCCCCAACTCCTTCAGGGAAGCTTCCGGTTTCTCGAGCCTTAACGCCGCGATCTCGGCCAGGCCTTCAGGCAGGCTGCCGAACCCCTCCGTATCCCTGATAAATGTGATATCCTCGATCTGCTTCACCGCCGCAGATACGGTCTTTTGAATATTCGCGGTCTCACAGTTGACCTTCCGGTTGACGCTTCCACGCATATCCCGCATGATCCGGATGTTCTCGAACTCCATCAGGGCCTTCGGAGCTTCCATCACATTCAGGAGATCCGCGATCTGGTCGCCCTCCTTGACGTAGACCACAAAATATTTCTTTCTCGCCACGATTCTGGCGTCGATCCCGAACGCGGATATCACATCGCGGATCTGCTCTGCCTTCTCCTCAGTCAGACACGCGATCTCAAAATGATAAAATCGCTCCGGGTCGCTCACCGAACCTGCAGCCAGAAACGCGCCCCGCAGGAAGGCCCGCTTGCAGCAGCTGTTCTGGATCACCAGATTTCTCACAACCGAAAAGTCCTCGCAGACCTGCCCTTCCCGGTCCATCAGCCGGGCAGCCAGCAGAAGCCTCCGCGCGTCCTTATCGTCCGTGACTGCGGCAATATAGGCCCGGCTTCGGCGCAGCCGCGCGTTCTGCCGGACAATGATATCTGCTTTTATATTAAATGTTTTTTCCAATAATGTAAAGTACTTTCTTGCAACTGCTTCATTTTCCGTGGAAATCGATACGCTGAACCGGTCGTCCGCGTCGATCCTGACATGCCCGCAGAGGCTTAAGATCGACGCTGTCTCCGCGATCCGGCAGTGTCTGGCGGAGCTTAACTGCTGCGACAGCTCATTCTTGACCCTCGATGAAAAAGACACTGCAGCCACCTCACTCATCCGACGGCGCGGCCGCGGCCCGCCGGTTCAGATCCTTGTCCCGATGCTCCAGCTTAAGTCCGACAGGCCGGCGCATCCGCATATGACGGTAGAGCGCCTCGGCGATCGTAACGGACCTGTGACGGCCGCCTGTGCAGCCCACCGCGATGACCAGCTGATTCTTCCCCTCCTGCACGTAATTGGGGATCAGGAAATCGATCAGGTCATATAATTTCTCCAGGAAAACAGCCGCCGTATTGCCCTGCATCACATACTCCCTGACCGGGGCCTCCTCTCCCGTCCGGTTCTTAAGTTCCTCCACATAGAACGGGTTGGGCAGGAATCGGACGTCAAAGACCAGATCGGCGTCTGCCGGGATCCCGTACTTGAATCCGAATGACAGCACTGTGACAAAAAGATTGTCGTAGCTCTCATTCTCCAGGAAAAGCTTCTCCAATTCATGCCGCAGATCCTTCGTCAGGAGCTTGCTGGTATCGAAGATATAATCGGCTTCTTCCTTCAGAAACGCCAGCTTCTCCCGCTCCTTCACAATGCCCTGGTCGATGCGTCCCGCGCCGGCCAGCGGATGATTCCTGCGCGTCTCCTTGTACCGCTTGATCAGAACCTCGTCGCTGCAGTCCAGAAACAGGACCTCGCAGGTCACGTTTTCCTGCCGCCAGTCGTTTAAGATATCATAGAACTGCGGCA
This sequence comes from uncultured Lachnospiraceae bacterium, assembly GCA_947600145.1. GTDB lineage: Bacteria > Bacillota > Clostridia > Lachnospirales > Lachnospiraceae > UBA3402. The sequence continues at coordinate 11,820 of CANQGA010000048.1, forward strand.
GTTCCTGGCCGCTGCGGATATCGATGCCCAGGGCCACCTTTTCCGACGTCCGTTCCGGATTGCCGGCCAGGAGGGAGACGAACTCCTTCATAAGCGGGATCGGAAGATTGTCGACACAATAGAATCCCATATCCTCAAGCATTTTAAGCGCCACCGTCTTGCCGGCCCCAGACATGCCGGTCACTGCCACAAGCTTCATCTGACCACCTCAACTGTGTATGATCCGCCGTCCGCGGACGGATCTGTCACCCGTCGCGGCGCGGTCCCGTTTTCTCTGACGGACTTATATCCGGTCCAGATATTTCACTTCCCGCTCCAGCTTCACGCCGAACTTCTCATAGACGATCCGGCTGACCTCTTCGCAGAGCGAAAGTACGTCTTCCGCCGTTGCCCCGCCCCGGTTGACGACGAAACCGCAGTGCTTCTCCGACACCTGGGCTCCGCCCATCTGAAAGCCGCGAAGTCCCGCGTCGTCGATCAGCTTGCCGGCATAATACCCGGCCGGGCGCTTGAACATACTTCCGGCGCTGGGATACTCCAGAGGCTGTTTGGCCTTTCTCTGGACCGCCAGATCATCCATCCGCGCGCGGACCGCCTCCGGATCGCCCTTCTTCAGCTCCAGCTCCGCCTCAAGGACAATCCAGCCGTTTGAAGGAATGCGGCTGGTCCTGTAGCCAAGCCCAAGTTCTTCCGCGGGCAGGAGCCGGACCGTTCCGTCAGGCGCGAGAACCGTCACGTCCGCAAGCACGTCCTTCATCTCCCCTCCGTACGCGCCCGCATTCATGACGACCGCGCCGCCCAGCGTTCCCGGAATGCCGGCCGCAAACTCCAGCCCGGTCAGGGACGCGTCGAGCGCCAGCCTCGCGAGCTTCGCGAGCGATATCCCGGCGTGGGCCCGCACGCGGGTTCCCAGAACCGACGCCTGATCCATGCGCTCCGTGGAAAGGACCACACCGTCCACACCGTGATCACTGACCAGCAGATTGCTCCCCCTGCCGATCAGACAGTACGGTTCCCCATACTCTCGGCACAGCGCCGCGGCGCGCGCCAGCTCCATGGTATCCGCCGGCGCCGCATAGACCCGCGCCGGTCCGCCGATCCGGAAAGTGGTGTGAAGAGCCATGCTCTCCTCAGTCTTTACGGCCGCATCCCCAAAAAGGGCGCGCAGCTCACGCAGAAACATGTCGTTCATATCGGTTCCTCAGATCTCGTTATCCTATTCTTATGCCGCGCACAGGCTGTCCATGCGCGGACGCGCAGGTCATAATTTCGCGCAGGTCATTATTTTGCGCCGGTTTATTTTGCCCTGGACAGATTGGCCTGGGCGCGGTTCAGAAGCTCCCTCGCCGCGTTGTAGCCCATCATCTTCTGCCGGTGGTTGACCGCCGCCGTCTCGATGATCAGCGCCAGATTACGGCCCGGCCGCAGTGGGATCGAATAGCAGACCAGCTTATTGCCCAGGATCTCCGTGTAGCGGTCTTCCAGACCCATACGGTCGTATTCCGCGTCCCGGTTCCATTCCTCCAGCTTGACTACCATATCGATGGCCTGGGTGTCGATCACACTCTCCACGCCGAACAGACTCTTTACGTCGATAATGCCGATCCCACGCAGTTCAATGAAGTGCTTCGTGATGTCCGGGGCTGTCCCGAACAGCGTCTCGTCGCTGACCTTGTGGATCTCGACCGCGTCGTCCGTCACCAGCCGGTGGCCTCGCTTGATCAGTTCCAGGGCCGCCTCACTCTTGCCGATCCCGCTCTCACCCATCATCAGGACACCCACGCCGAACACGTCCACCAGAACGCCGTGGATCGTGATGCAGGGGGCCAGTTTGACATTGAGCCAGCGGATGATCTCCGCCATCTGGGCGGAAGTGGTCTTGCCGGAGACAAGGCACGGCACGCCGTAGTGATTGCACAGATCCAGCATATCTTCATCCGGCATGATATTGCGGCAGTAGACCATACAGGGGATCTGCTGGGAGAGCAGACGGTCATAGGTACTCCGGCGCTTCGACGGATCCATCTGGTTAATATAATCATGCTCCACGTTCCCGATGATCTGAACACGCTCATTGTCAAAATGATCAAAAAAGCCTGCCAGCTGCAGACCCGGACGGTTCACGTCCGGATGGGTCAGCACGATCTTCTCCACGTCGATCTCCGGGGTCACATTGCGAAGCTCCATCTTGTTGATCAGTTCCTGAATCGTCACTCCGTACATTTCCGAATCTCCTTTATAAATACCGGGCGGATCCGCGCCTTAAGCCTGTCCGTCCGGAGGCCTTGCCATACAGAAAGCTTATCACATTTCTGCAGGATTGTCATCTGAAAATTGCGGACAGCCGCAGGCCGCCGGTATGACTGCGGCAGGCTGCCGGTATGACTGCTGCAGTCTGTCGATGCGGACAGCGGCAGGCCGCGTCAGGAATGGAAGAAACGGTATACGCTCTCCGCGGCCCTCTGATTCATCTCCGGGATCGCGGCCAGTTCTTCCACCGCGGCGGCTTTCACGGCCTCCAGGGAACGGAATGTGCGCATCAGCGCCTTACGGCGCGCCGGCCCGATATCGGGGATATCGTCCAGGATCGAATGGACCTGGTCTTTGCCGCGGAGGCTCCTGTGATACTCGATGGCGAAGCGATGGGCCTCGTCCTGGATCCGCGTGATCAGCTGAAAACCTTCCGAGTGCGTGTCGATCGGTACCTCCACGTTGTTATAGTACAGCCCCCTGGTCCTGTGGCGGTCATCTTTCACCATGCCGCAGACCGGGATCTCAAGCCCAAGCTCGCCGAGGACCTCCAGCGCGATATTCACCTGACCGCGGCCGCCGTCCATCATCAAAAGATCCGGGAAACGGGTAAAACTGCCGAAGGACTGGTCTTCTCCCCGCTCTTTCAGTTCCTTCGCCTCCTCTACGCCGTGGCTGAAGCGCCGCAGCAATACCTCGCGCATGGACGCGTAGTCGTCCGGACCCTTCACGGATTTTATGCGGAACTTCCTGTAATCGCTGCGCCTGGGCCTTCCGTCCTCGTAAACGATCATGGACCCCACCGACTCCATGCCGCTGGTATTGGAGATATCGTAGGCCTCCACCCTCCGGATCCCGTCAAGGCCGATCAGCCGGCCGATCTGGTTCATAGCGCCTATGGTGCGCAGCTCCTCACGCTTGATCTTCTCCTTGTCCTGGGACAGCACCAGCGCCGCGTTTCGCTCCGCCAGCTCCACAAAGCGCTCCTTCTGGCCCTTCTGCGGAACAACGATCCGCACCTTCTGGCCCCGCTTCGTCTCCAGCCATTTGCTGATGATATCCGAATCCTCCAGTTCCGTCTGCACCCAGATCTCCCGGGGCACGAACGGCGTGCCGGAATAAAACTGCTTCACAAAGCTGGTGAGGATCTGCTTCTGATCCTCGGCCGTAGCGATATTCACGTGGAAATGATCCCGGCCGATCAGCTTGCCCTCCCTCACAAAGAACACCTGCACCACGGCGTCCGACTCGTCCTTCGCCATGGCGATGACATCCCGGTCGTCGGTATCGTTGCCGTTGGTGATCTTCTGCTTCTGCGCAACCTTTTTCACGCTTTCCAGCAGATCCCGGTACTCGATGGCCTTCTCAAAATCCATCCGATCCGACGCGTCCTGCATCTTCTCCTTCAGCATGTTGAGGATCCCGTCATAATGGCCGTTCAGAAAATCCTGCACCTGGGAAATAGCTCCCGCGTATTCTTCTTTGCTGATATAGCCCTGGCACGGCGCGTCGCACTGGTGGATATGGTAATTCAGGCATGGCCGCTCTTTCCCGATATCTTTCGGCAGGTTCCGGCTGCAGGTGCGGATCCGGTAAAGCTTATGGATCAGCTCCAGCGTGTCCTTGACGGCGCCCGCGCTGGTATAGGGGCCGAAGTATCTGCTTTTGTCCTTCCTGATCGTCCGCGAGATCATGACCCGGGGGAATTCCTCGCCCAGGGTCAGCTTGATATACGGATAGGTCTTGTCGTCCTTCAGCATCGTGTTATAGCGGGGGCGGTGCTCCTTGATCAGATTGCACTCCAGCACAAGCGCCTCCAGCTCCGAATCCGTGATAATATACTCGAACCACGCGATCCGCGACACCATCTGTTCGATCTTGGCCGTCTTGTTCCGGCTGCTCTGAAAATACTGGCGTACCCGGTTCTTCAGGCTGATGGCTTTGCCGACATAGATGATCCGGTCGCGCGAATCATGCATGATATAAACGCCCGGCTGCGCGGGCAGCTTCTTTAATTCTTCCTCAAGATTAAACATGGCAGTCCCTCTCTGTCCTGAAACGATCCGACCGGCATCCGCTTATTCCGATTCCGAAATCTATCATAATACAAATCGCGGGAATCCGCAAGCCGGAGAATCCGGAGCATGGAAAGACATACAGGTCGTCACCGGCGCCCTGCGTGCCTGAAAATACAAGAAACGCGGCCGCTCACCGCAGCCGCGTTCCGTTATATTTCAGTTGCATCTTCAGATAGGCCTCGACCGAATTCGCCTGAGCCCTGATGTCGCCGCCCGAAGGCTGCAGATCCAGCATCTCAAAAATCACATCCAGATCTGCCTGCGTGAGGGTCCGGCGCATGGCCGAAAAGACCGCCAGCTTGCCGCTGAGATCCTCCGCCTCGGCAAAATCCCCGATCAGCGGATTCAGTCCCGCGGATCCGCCCGATCCTGCGTCATCCGTCTCCGCAGCGACGTTCACGTTTCCGGCGTCCGGTTCTGCCTTTTCAAACCTGTATGTCTGTCCCGCGTCCGGATATTTCTCCCGGTCCACCTCGCCCATAAACATGGCGAGCGGTCTCGCGTACACCCGGTAATCCCCATACAGGGCCTGATAGACGACCAGCTTCTCCCCGGTCTCCGTATGCTCCGCCACTGTTACGACCTGGTAAAGCTTCCCTTTAAAATGCCGGTAGAATTCTCCCGGCTTCGGAATTCTCTCCATAATGCCACCTTCTTACTCTTCTCCTGCCTGCCCGGATGAATCCGCCGCCTCTTCCGTCTCCGCCGGAAGCGTCTCCTCCGCGGCCATCGTCTGCGCCTGGGCGGCCCATTTAGCTTCCAGCTCCCGCATCTCCGCCTCGCCCTCTTCCGGCGAGCGAAGGCCGTCCCAGTGATATTTGCAGGCGGCGCTCCAGAGCATCCACTCGTCATATCCGGCGTCATAGACCGCCTGGATCTGGGCCCGGATCTGTTCCGGCCCGTAGTTGATATAATTCTTCAGGTAAGAGGCCGTAAAATCCTGCAGCCAGGGCCGCACGACCGCCTGATGCTCCCCGTTCCTCGCGTAGCCGCGCAGATCCGCCTTGGAGCCCTGCAGCGCCGCAAGGATCGTGTCATAAGGCTGGGTATCCGGATGCTCGATGCCGAAATTCCCGTCCGCGTAATGGGACGGATAGATCATCGGGCAGATATAATCCAGGCTGGCCGCCATATTCCCGTAGGACTGGCCAACATTGTCCGAATCGATGCCTCCGCCGATGATGGCGCCGAACACATCAGCCGCCATAAACACGCCTTCCTGAAGACATTTCTCGTAGACATACTCCACAAACTCGGTGATGATCTCCGTCTTGGACATCCCCTGCGTATCCGCCTCGTCGTAGACCACATTGTTGATGCCCTTCTCCGTGGAAAAGCGGATATAATCGAACTGTACTTCGTCAAATCCGGCTTTGCGGGCCTCGACCGCCACCTCCACCAGGTAGTCCCAGACCTCCCGCTTGTAGGGGTTGACCCACGCCAGGCCCTTGTTGTCCCGGTAAAGACTTCCGTCCGCCAGCTGAAGGCCCCATTCCGGCCTCTGCTCCGGCAGATAGGGATCGCGGAACGCCACGATCCTGGCGATCGTGTAAATATTGTGCTCTTTCAGCTTCGCCATCACGGAATCGATGTCCATGAGCTTCTGCACCGATCCCACCTCATTCACGATGGGGGAATCCATCGCGAAAGTGACACGGCCCTCGTCGTTCTTCACGTCAATGACCACGGCGTTGACCTCTGTCTCGTCAATGTGGCTGATGATCTCGTCGAACATGCTTGTCGTGCCCGCCACATAGGCTGTCAGATAGACACCCTTCACTTTCACGGGAACGCGTTCCGGAAGCGGCGGCTCCGTCTCTTCCTGGGTCGTGATCTCCATCATGGTCGTCTCTTCCTGCGCGGTCGTCTCCTCCGTAGTGTCTTCTTCCGTGTCCGATGAAGCCTCGTCGGAATCACGGCTCACGATCACCGGCGCAGGGGATGTGGATTCGATCCGGTCATACCGCCTGCAGCCGCAGAGAAGGAACAGACACAGACACAGAAGGCATATTTCCAATTTCTTCATCATACATTCGTCCTTTGTGTTTCGTGTACCTTTCACGGTTGTTTCGTTTGGTCTGTACATTGTAACACATTTTTCATAAATTGGAAATATTTTTTTGCGTTTTTCTCCCACAAAGTGGCCATTTTGGAGAAAAAAATGGGATTTTCAGCCCACCGTTCGTCAGAATTCGACTCAGATCCCCATGATCCGCAGGATATCCAGGGGGTGAGAGGCCAGATAACGGGGATGAAACGCGGCAAGCTCCTCCCTGCTCCGAAACCCCCAGGTGACTCCGACCGTGTCCATTCCGGCCGCGATCCCAGTCCGCATATCCGTGTTGGTATCTCCCAGATACAGACATTCCGCGGGGGAAGCGCCCAGCGTCCGGGCGGCGTAAAGCGGTCCGGCAGGATCCGGCTTTCTGGGTATTCCTTCGCGCTCCCCTAAAACCAGGTCGAAATACCCCTTTCCGAACACATACTCGATATTCTCCGCGGCCTGGGCCTGCCCTTTATTGCTGACCACCGCCAGACGGATCTGCCGTTCTTTCAGCCGCGCAAGGAGTTCGCGGATCCCGTCGTAAGCGTCGACCCGGTAGAGGCAGTTCTCCTGAAAGAACCGCACATATACCGGGCAGGCCTGCCCGATGGTCTGTTCGCCGGCGCCCCGGGATCCAAAGGCCCGGATAACGAAATTGCGGTATCCGTCGCCCACAAAAAGCTTCGTCTCCTCCTCGGTGACAGGTTCAAGCCCGAATTCGGCCAGGGTCAGGTTCATCGTTTTCGTCAGCGCGTGGACCGTGTCAAGCAGCGTGCCGTCCAGATCAAAAATGCAGCATTTGTACATAGAAAGCCTCATTCTTTCCGTAATGATATCCGCCGCGGCCTGCCCCCGGGCCCGCGGCAACTCTACTATAATCCGGAAATGAGACGCTTGCAAGGGGAAATTAAGAATGGTATACTGATTTCTGTGAGGAGGTTTATTATGCTCAGGATCGGAAGTCATCTGTCATCGTCAAAAGGATATCTTGCAATGGGAAAAGAGGCCGTTTCGATTGGCGCGGACACCTTTCAGTTCTTTACGCGGAACCCGCGGGGCGGGAACGCGAAAGCGCTCGATGAGGCGGATGTCAGCGCGTTTCTGGAATACGCGGAAGGACACGGGATCGGCCAGATCCTGGCCCACGCGCCCTACACGCTGAACGGCTGCTCCGCCGACCCGCATCTGCGCGATTTCGCGGCAAGAACCATGAAGGATGACCTGCAGAGAATGGAGTTTACGCCGGGAAACTGCTATAATTTCCATCCGGGAAGCCATGTCGGCCAGGGGATCGAAACCGGCATCGCCTATATCAGCGATATGCTCAACCAGATCCTGACGCCGGACCAGCATACGACGGTGCTCCTTGAGACCATGGCCGGGAAAGGCAGCGAGGTGGGAAGCACCTTCGAGGAACTCCGCGAGATCCTGGACCGGGTCGGACTTTCGGAGAAAATGGGCGTATGCCTCGACACCTGCCACGTATGGGACAGCGGGTATGACATCGCAGGGCATCTGGACCAGGTACTCGGCGAGTTCGACCGGGTCATCGGCCTGAGCCGCCTGAAGGCGGTCCATTTAAATGACAGCATGAACGGACTCGGCTCCCGCAAGGACCGTCACGCCAGGCTCGGAGAAGGGAAGATCGGTCTGGACGCGCTGACGCGGGTGATCAACCATCCCGCGCTCCGCGGTCTGCCTTTCTATCTGGAAACGCCCAACGAATTGGAAGGCTACGCGCGGGAGATCAGCCTGATGCGGGAACGGTACCGGTAACGCCGCGCCGTTCCTCCTGACAGAATGAGAATAGCCGCCAGACGCGCCGCGCGCACCAGTTCCAGGTGACAGCCTCCACATCCTCCGCGGCGCAGATGGGAAAGCTTTGTATCACCGTGCCGTCCACCGCCCGAAAGCTGCCGAAGCATTTGGTCAAATTCCGTACCGATATAACCGTTTCATTCATG